>NZ_JBEZFI010000005.1:0-274788 GCF_040649295.1 Micromonospora sp. NPDC048999
ATCGACCAACTCCACCAACTCGGCTACCAAGTCACGGTCCAACCCGCACAAGCAGCCTGACCTGATCACCACGACCGCCCGATTTTCGTATCAGATGGTGCAGTTGATTAGGACGGGTTCGGGGTGGAGGGTTACGGCGAAGCGGTCGTGGACGGCGTCGCGGATTTCTCGGGCCAGGGCTATCAAGGCGGCGGTGTGGGCGGTGCCGCTGCGGTTGGTGAGGGCGAGGGTGTGTTTGCTGGAGATCGCCACGCCCTCCGGGCCCGGGTGTCCCTTGCCGAAGCCGGCCTTGTCGATCAGCCAGGCGGCGCTGATCTTGACCACGTCTCCGGCGCCCGGCCAGGAGGGTGGCTCACCCAGGTCGGCGGCGCGCTCCCGGAGCAGCTCGTACGCCTCGCGCTCCAGCACCGGATTGGTGAAGAACGAACCCACCGACCAGGTGTCCGGGTCGTCCGCGTCGAGCACCATGCCCTTGCCGGCGCGCAGCCGCAGCACGGTGGCCCGGGCGTCGGCCAGCGGCACCCGGTCGCCCACCTCGACGCCGAGCGCCCGGGCCAGCTCGGCGTAGCGCACCGGGGTCGACAGCGGGGAGCGGGCCAGCCGGAAGTCGACCGACAGCACCACCCAGCGGTCGCTGTACTTGAAGATGCTGCCCCGGTACGCGAACCCGCAGTCAGCCGCCGCGATCCGCACGATCTCGCCGTGGGTGCGGTCGTACGCCTCGACGGCAGTGATCGTCTCGGCCACCTCCTGGCCGTACGCGCCGACGTTCTGGATCGGCGTGGCCCCGGCCGAGCCGGGCACGCCGGAGAGGCACTCCAGCCCCGACCAGCCCCGCTCGATCGTGGCGGCGACCAGGTCGTCCCAGCGCTCGCCGGCCTCGACCCGTACGGTGACCGTGTCGGGGTCCTCGGCGATCACCTGAAACCCCCGGGAACGGATCAGGACGACGGTGCCGGGAAAGCCCTGATCGCCGATCACCACGTTGCTACCGCCGGACAGGATGAGAACCCGTTCGTCCCGCGCTTCCGCTTCCTGAACTTTTTGTACTATTTCTGCGGCACTGGTGGCTGTTTCAAGGCGGGCGGCGGGGCCACCCAGGCGGAGCGTGGTGTAACGGGCCAGGGCGGCCGGGCCGTCCTGGAAGGTTCCGGTCGTCGGTTCGGCGTAGACGTCTGACACGCCTTTCACCCTAGGCTGAGGGGTAGCCGCGGCACCCACTGGTGGCCCGGTCACCCCCGGGAGGATTGCGATGGGCAGACTGCACGTCACGAAGGACTTCTGGATCGGCGCGCTGCGGACCGAGGGCCCCGCCTTCGCCGCCGCCGTGTCGGAGGCGCCCCCGGAGACACCCGTGCTCTCCTGTCCCGGCTGGACGGTCTCCGACCTCGCGCACCACCTCGCCCGGGCCTACGTCTGGACCCGTACCGTCCTCGCCCCCGGGACGACCAGCCGGCCGGAGCGGCACGACCCCGAGCCACCGACCGGCCTGACCCCGGCCGAGTGGTACTTCCGGGAGTACGACCAGCTCGTGGCGGCCTTCGAAGCGGTGGACCCGGAAGCGCCCGCCTGGAACTTCGCCCCGCAGCCGAAGAAGGCCGGCTTCTGGCCGCGCCGGATGGCGCTGGAGACCGCGGTGCACCGCTGGGACGCCCAGCTCGCGATCGGCGCCGGCGAGCCGGTCGAGGCCAAGCTCGCGGCCGACGGGGTGAGCGAGGTGCTCGACACCTGGCTGCCGGCCGGGAGGCGGATCCACTCCGGCCAGTGGCACGGCGTGGTGCAGTTGGCCGCGACCGACGCCGCCCAGGAGTGGTACCTGCGGCTGCGCGGCGACGGGGTGGCCCTGCTGGACACCGCGACCATCCTCGACCACGACGACCACCGGGCCCGGGTGCAGGTCACCGGGACCGCCAGCGACCTGCTGCTGGCCCTGATGGGGCGGATCAGCTTCGACGCTCTCGGCGTGGCCGGCGACCGCCAACTCCTCGACGGCCTGCGGGTGGGGGTGTAAGGAGGGGCCCTTGTTAACACGTCGCGGTCGGGCGGGCCACCCACTACGGTCGGCCGGTGACCGGCAACCTGATCCGCCCCGCCCGCCCCGACGACGCGCCTGCCGTGGTGGCGCTGCGCACGGTGGTCTTTCCATACCTGGTACGCGGGGTCGAGTCGACCCGCCGCATGATCGCCGAACCGCCGCCCGGGGAGGACTGGACCGCCTGGGTGGCCGAGGTCGACGGTCAGGTGATCGGCTGGGCGTCGGCGTACCGGAACGGCCAGACGTCGACGCCGGACGTGGGGGAGGTCTCCACTCTGCACGTGCACCCGGCGCACCGGGGTCGGGGCGTCGGCACGGCGCTCCTGGACACCGCGCTCGGCCACCTGCGCGTCGTCGGCGCGCGACGGGTGCGCACCTGGTCCCAGCCCGGGTCCCTGCCGTTCGCCCGTCGGCACGGCTTCACGCCCAGTCGGGAGCTGCGTTATTCCGCGCTCGACCTACGGCCCACCCCGCCGATGCCCGAGCCGCCGCCGGGCGTACGACTGCTCCCGGCCGCCGAGGTTGATCCGCGCCGGATCTACCAGGTGGACGCCGAGTCGTCGCTGGACGAACCGGGCGACATCCCGACCGACGCCATGGGCTACGACACCTGGCGTTACGAGGTCTGGGACAACCTGGGGCTGGACCGGGACGCCAGCACGGTGGCCGAGGTGGACGGCACGCCGACGGCGATCAGCCTGGTCATCAGGGACGGCGACCGGATGTGGTCGGGATACACCGGCACCGTGCCGGCGCATCGCGGGCGCGGGCTGGCCCGGCTGGCGAAGCAGGCCGCGCTGCACCGGGCCGCGACGGCCGGGGTACGGACCGCGTACACCTCCAACGACGAGGCGAACGCGCCGATGCTGGCGGTCAACGCCCGGCTCGGCTACCGACCGGTGGCCGCCCAGTGGTCCTGCCTGCGCGAGCTCAGCTGAGTTCGGCGGCGACCCGCTCGGCGACCGCGTACGTGTCCGCGCCGAACAGAACCAGCCGTGCCTCGGTGACGTGCCTCGGGGTGGCGCCGGCCAGCGCCGTCAGCGCCTGGCGTACCGCGTCCTCGATCGGCCAGCCGTAGACGCCAGCGGAGATGAGCGGGAAGGCGACGCTCGCCGCCGCCAGCACGTCGGCGACCTGGAGACTGTTGGCGTAGCAGTCCCGCAGCAGCACCGACCGGTCCTCTCGCGGGGAGAAGACCGGGCCGACGGTGTGCACCACCCAGCGGGCCGGCAGGTTGCCGCCGGTGGTGGCCACCGCCTGGCCGATCGGCAGGCCGTCCGGGTAGCGGGAGGCGCGCAGCGCCCGGCACTCCTCGAGGATGGCCGGTCCGCCCTTGCGGTGGATCGCGCCGTCCACTCCCCCGCCGCCGAGCAGCGAGGAGTTGGCGGCGTTGACGATCGCGTCGACGCGCTGGGCGGTGATATCCCCGTCGACCAGGGTGAGCTCCATGTCAGACCTCCTCGGTGGGCTGGCCGAGCGAGCGGCGGGCAAGCAGGGTGGCCCCGGCGACGGCGGCCGGCATGACCAGCACCGCGCCGAGCGGGATCAGGAAGCAGACGAAGACGGCCACCCCGAAGCCGAGCGTGGTGGGCCGGTCGGCCCGCAGCAGCGAACGGCGTTCCGCCAGCCCCATGCCGCGCCGGTAGAAGGGCGCGCCGACCAGTTCCAGGGCGAGGAACCAACCACCCACGGCGGCGCCGATCACCGGGACGATCGTCTGCCCGACCAGCGGGATGAAGCCGGCCGCGAAGAGGGGTACGCCGATCAGCGCGGTGACGGCCACCAGCCGCAGCGAGTCGGCGAGGCTACGGCGCAGCGAGGCCCAGAACGGCACCTCCACCGCGCCCGGGGTGCCGCCGAGCCGGTCCTCGACCCGCTCGGAGATCGCCTCGTAGAACGGGTCGCCGACGATCAGGGTGACCGCGGTGAAGGTGAGCACCCCGAGCAGCCCGCCCAGCCCCAGGAAGGCCAGCTCGGCGACCACCCGGACCAGACCCCGCCAGGTCGTCGACCAGTCGTCGGCGAACGGGGTCACCAGCGCGGCGAGGTCGGCCACGAAATACACCAGGGCGGCGAAGGCGGCGACGAAGAGGGCGCCGGAGATCAGCGCCGGCACGACGCCGAGCAGCATCAGGCCGGGGCTGCGCACGTACAGGCCGATGCCGCGCAGCAGCAGCCCGACGCCGGAGAAGAAGCGGCCGACCGCCCCGGTCACCGGACGCGCGATGCTCGTCACGTCCACGACTGAGAGCGTAGTCAACCGATTGGTGGATCGCTGGGGTCAGCCCACGCCGGTCCTGCTCGTCTCCGGCCGGTCGATGTCCCGCCGGGCTGCCGCCGCGACCCTGAACGGGTACGAAACGCGACGGTGAAGGGCGGCGTGATGCCGGTCATCGAGGTGACCAATCTGCACAAGCGGTACGGCGATCTGGTGGCGGTGGACGACGTGTCGTTCACCGTGTCGGCCGGCGAGATCTTCGGCGTGCTCGGCCCGAACGGCGCCGGCAAGACCACCACGGTGGAGTGCCTGGCCGGGCTGCGCGTCCCGGACGGGGGCGGGGTGTCGGTCCTCGGGCTCGACCCCCGCCGCGACGCGACCCGGCTGCGGCAGCGCCTCGGCGTGCAGTTGCAGGAGAGCCAACTGCCGGACCGGCTCCGGGTGGCCGAGGCGCTGGAACTCTACGCCTCGTTCTACCCGGAGCCGGCCGACCCGGCCCGGCTGATCGACGAGCTGGGCCTCGGCGACAAGCGGAACACCCCGTACAAGAAGCTCTCCGGCGGCCAGAAGCAGCGGCTCTCGGTCGCGCTGGCGCTGGTCGGCAACCCGGAGGTCGCCATCCTCGACGAGCTCACCACCGGGCTCGACCCGCAGGCCCGCCGGGACACGTGGGGCCTGATCGAGCGGATCCGGGACCGCGGGGTGACGATCGTGCTGGTCACCCACTTCATGGAGGAGGCCGAGCGGCTCTGCGACCGGGTGGCGGTGATCGACAGCGGCCGGGTCGTGGCCCTGGACACCCCGGCCGGCCTGGTCTCGCGCGTGGCGCCCACCCAGCGGGTCCGGTTCCGGCCGTCCGCGCCGCTGGACGACCAGTTGCTCACCGACCTGCCCGAGGTGAGCGAGGTGACCCGCACCGGTAGCCAGGTGGTGGTGACCGGCACCGGCGAGCTGCTGCACGCGGTCACCGCGGTGCTCGCCCGCAACCAGATCGTCGCCGCCGACCTGCGGCTGGAACAGTCCACCCTCGACGACGCCTTCGTCGAGCTGACCGGGCACCGGCCCGCCGACTGAGGGAGAAGACCCATGCACGCCTTCGGGCAGATCCTCAAAATCGAGGCGAGACTGTACCTGCGGGACCTGCCGACCCTGTTGTCCACCGTCGGGGTGCCGACCCTGATCCTGGTGGTGCTCGGGCTGATCCCCGCGCTGCGCAAGCCGGACCCGCTCTTCGACGGGCAGTCCTTCGTCGTCTACTTCGCCCCGTCGCTGCTGGTGATCACGCTGGCGATGGCGGGGTTGAACGCGCTGCCCACCGTGCTGGCCACCTACCGGGAACGTGGGGTGCTCCGGCGGCTGGCCACCACCCCGGCCAGCCCGGCGGCGCTGCTCGCCGCCCAACTCGTCATCACCCTCAGCGCGATCCTGGCGAGCGCGGTGCTGCTCGTCCTGGTCGCCCGGCTCGCGTTCGGAGTGCCGTTGCCCCGGCACCCGTTCGGCTTCGCGGCTGCCTTCGTCCTGGGCACGGCGGCGCTGCTCGCGTTGGGGCTGCTGGTGGCGGCGGTCGCCCGGACGACCAGGGCGGCGCAGGCCCTGGCCGTGCCGCTGTTCCTGCTGACCATGTTCTTCGGCGGGGTCTACCTGCCCCGGTTCCTGCTGCCGGACTTCCTGGTCCGGGTCGGGGACTACACGCCACCCGGCGTGCAGGCTCTGCTCGACACCTGGACCGGCACCGCGCCGCAGCCACTGCACCTGCTGACGATGGCGGTGGTGGCGGTCGCCGCGGGTAGCCTGGCGGCCAGATTGTTCCGCTGGGAGTGAGCCGACGCCGATGAGCAGCATCTCCGAACGGGTCGACCGGCTGGCCGCCTGGGAGTCCCGCGAGGTGACCTTCAGCCGCAGGTTGCCGTACTTCGGGCTGGCCGTCGGGACGTTGCTGGCCATCTTCGCCCCGGTACCCGGCGCGCTGCCCGTCGCGCCCACCCTCGCCGTCACCGTCGCCGCCGGGTGCTGGGTCGCCTGGTTCGTCACCCTGCACCCCGACTGGCTGGGCCGGCGGAGGCTGATGGCGGCCTACTACGTCGGGCTGATCGCGTTCGCCGCCGTGCTGGTGCTCGCCAGCCCGTGGTACGCCTTCTTCGCCTGGGTTGGTTTCCTGCACGCGTTTCTCATGCTGCGGGGCGGGTGGCGGTTCGCCGGGGTGGCCGTCACCGCCGCGCTGCTCGCCACCTCCCAGGGCGGGGGGCCGCCCAGCACCCCGGCGCACTGGCTGCTCTGGTGCGTGCTGGCGCTGTTCAACCTGGGGGTGGCCAGCGGGATCAGCTGGGTTACCGACCGGCAGAACACCAATCGGAAACAGCTCATCGAGGCACTCGCCGAGGCCAACCGCCGGCTGGCCGAGACGGCGCGGGAAAACGAGGGACTGCACGCCCAGCTGCTCACCCAGGCCCGGGAGGCCGGCGTGCTGGATGAGCGGCAACGAATGGCCCGGGAGATCCACGACACGCTGGCCCAGGGGCTGACCGGCATCATCACCCAGTTGGAGGCGGCCGAGCAGAGCCGGGACCGGTCGGCCGACTGGCGGCGGCACGTGGACAACGCCCTCGCCCTGGCCCGGGAGAGCCTCACCGAGGCCCGGCGCTCGGTGCGGGCCGTACGCCCGGAGCCGCTGGAGACGGCCCGGCTGCCCGACGTGCTCGCCGAGCTGACCGAACGGTGGTCGGCGCTCAACGGGGTACGGGGTGAGATGAGCACCACGGGCGACCCCTGCCCGCTGCACCCGGAGGTCGAGGTGACCCTGCTGCGCGCGGCTCAGGAAGCACTGGCCAACGTGGCCCGGCACGCCGAGGCGTCCCGGGTCGGGCTGACCCTGTCGTACATGGCGGACGTGGTCACCCTCGACGTACGCGACGACGGGGTGGGCTTCGACGTCGCCGCGCAGTCCGGGACGCCGCAGCGGCCGGACGGCGGGTACGGGCTGACCGCGATGCGGCAGCGGGTCGCCCGGGTCGGCGGCCGACTGGCCGTGGAGTCCGAGCTGGGCGAAGGCACAGCCCTGTCGGCGTCCGTTCCCGCGCTCTCCGGAGGTGCCGGTTGACCACCCCGATCCGGCTGCTGATCGTCGACGACCACCCGGTGGTACGCGACGGGCTGCGCGGCATGTTCACCGGCGATCCCGGGTTCGAGGTGGTCGGCGAGGCCGCGGACGGGGCCGAGGCGCTGGCCCGGGCCGCGACGCTGCACCCGGACGTGGTGCTGATGGACCTGCGGATGCCCGGCATGGACGGGGTGACCGCGATCGGCCGGCTGGTCCGCTCCGGCAGCACGTCCCGGGTGCTGGTGCTGACCACGTACGACACGGACGCGGACGTGCTGCCGGCGATCGAGGCCGGCGCCACCGGCTACCTGCTCAAGGACGCGCCCCGGGAGGAACTGGTCCGGGCGGTGCGGGCCGCCGCCCGGGGTGAGGCGGTGCTCTCGCCCAGCGTGGCCGGCCGGCTGATGGGACGGCTGCGCGCCCCCGCCGAGGAACCGCTGAGCCAGCGGGAGCTGGAGGTGCTGACCCTGGTGGCGCGGGGAGCGTCCAACCGGGAGGCGGCCGCCCGGCTGTTCATCAGCGAGGCCACGGTCAAGACCCATCTGCTGCACGTCTACGCCAAGCTCGGCGTGAACGACCGGGCGGCAGCGGTCGCCGTCGCATACGACCGGGGCCTGCTCACCCCCGGCGGGCGGTGACCGGGCCCGGGGCAGGATGGACGGGTGCGGGCGTCCCGGCTGATCTCGGTGGTGTTGCTGCTCCAGTCGCGGGGCACGATGACCGCGGCCGAGCTGGCCCGCGAGTTGGAGGTCTCGGAGCGGACCGTCTACCGGGACGTGCTGGCGCTCTCCGCCGCCGGCGTGCCGGTGTACGCCGACCGGGGCCGCGCCGGCGGCTACCGCCTGCTCGGCGGCTACCGGACCCGGCTGACCGGGCTGACCCGGGACGAGGCGGAGGCGCTCTTCCTGGCCGGCCTGCCCGGCCCGGCCGGCGACATGGGGCTCGCCGACGCGGTGGCCGCCGCCGAGCTGAAGGTGCTCGCCGCGCTCCCGCCGAGCCTGCGGGACGCGCCGGCCCGGACCGGGCAGCGGTTCCACCTCGACGTGCCGGGCTGGTTCCGCGAGTCCGCCCCGCCACCGTGGCTGGCCGAGCTGGCCCGGGCGGTCTGGCGGGACCGGGTGGTGGAGCTGCGCTACCGGCGGGGCGAGCGGGAGGTGGCCCGCACGGTCCAGCCGTACGGGCTGGTGTTGAAGGGCGGTGTCTGGTATCTCGTCGGCCGGGTCGGCGACGGGTACCGCACCTACCGGGTGGACCGGGTGGTCGGTGTCGAGGTGGGCGAGGAGGGCTTCGACCGGGACGAGAGCTTCGACCTGGGGGCGCACTGGCAGGAGCAGGCCGAGGCGTTCCTGCGGGAGCTGCTGCGGGCCGAGGTGACCGTCCGACTCAGCCCCGCCGGCCGGCGCGCGCTCCGGCACGTGGCGGAGGCCCCCTTCGCGTACGAGGAGGCGATGGCCGGGGCCAGCGAGCCCGACGGAGCGGGGTGGGTGGTGACGCGCCTGCCGGTCGAGTCCGTGGCCGTCGCGTACGACGTGCTGCTCCGGCTGGGCCCGGAGGTGGAGGTGCTCGACCCGCCGGAGCTGCGTGCCCGCTTCGCCGAGGCAGCCCGCCGCTCGGCCACGCGCTACGGCGTTGGGCCGGAGGGTCAGCGGTAGCCGGTGTCGTCCGCCGGTTTGCCGGTCGCCACGATCTCGTCGTGATAGCGGGACCAGTGCGGCCGGGTGCCGTCGAGGTCGGTGAAGCCGTACACCTGGGCCAGCCCGCCGCTGTCCACGGACTGCCCGTTCCAACGGGCCCGGTCCGGGTCGGCGGCCAGGGCGGCCACCGCGCGCCCGACGAAGGCCGGCGTCTCCGACATGACGAAGTGTGGATCCTTCGCCGCGCCGTCGCGCCAGTTGGCCTCGGTGACGCCGAAGTGCGCCAGCATCGCCTCGGAGCGCAGCCAGCCGGGGGTGAGCGCCACCGCCGTGCACCGGTGCGGCGCCAGCTCGTGCGCCTGGGTGAAGGCGAGCCGGTTCACCGACACCTTGGCCAGGTCGTAGAAGACCGAGAGCCGGTACGTGGTGTCGTTGTACTCCTTGGTGCCGTCGCCGATCTCGACGACCAGCCCGCCCGGGTTGCGGATCAGCAGCGGCAGGGCGAAGTGGCTGGTGATGATGTGGGTGTCCACGGCCAGCCGGAGCATGCGGAAGCCGGCGTCGAGCGGCTGCTCCCAGACCGGCTTCTCCCAGGTGATCAGCGGGTCGGCGCCCCAGATGTCGTTGACCAGCACGTCGAGCCGGCCCTGCTCGGCGTCGATCCGCTCGACCAGGCGGCGTACCTGGTCGGGGTCGAGGTGGTCGACCGGGACCGCGATGCCGGTGCCGCCGGCCGCGGTGACCAGCTCGGCGGTCTCCTCGATGGTCTCCGGCCGGTCCATCTCGGAGCGGCGCTCGCGGGTGCTGCGGCCGGTGGCGTAGACGGTGGCCCCGGCGGCGCCGAGCTGGACGGCGATCTGCCGGCCGGCACCCCGGGTCGCCCCGGCGACGAGCGCGATCTTCCCTGTCAGCGGTTGCGTCATGCGGACGACGATGGCAGCAATACCTGACAGCCGAAGTCCGGTTTTCCGGCCGATCGGGATCCGCCATCATGGCCGCATGCGCCTACTGCTCTCCGGGATCGTCGGCTCGGTCGCGTACGGGCTGGCCGGCCCCGGCTCGGACGTGGACCGGATCGGCGTCTTCGCGGCGCAGACGATCGCCTTCCACGGCCTGCACCCGCCCCGGGAGTCGGTGGTCACCACCAACCCGGACGTGACTTCCCACGAGGCCGGGAAATACTGCCGCCTCGCGCTGAGCGGCAACCCGACCGCGACCGAGCTGATGTGGCTGCCGGACGACTGCTACGAGACCCGGACCGAGTTCGGCGAGCGGCTGATCGCCATCCGGTCGGCGTTCCTCAGCGCGAGCCGGGTCCGGGACGCCTACCTCGGGTACGCCTCGCAGCAGTTCCGGAAGCTGACCACCCGCGACTCCAGCGTCGGGGGCCGGACGCGCTCGGCGAAACACGCCCGGCACCTGGCCCGACTGCTGCACCAGGGTCGGGTGCTCTACGCGACCGGGGTGCTGGAGATCCGGCTGGCCGACCCGGAGTGGTTCCGCGCCTTCGGCGAACGGGTCGCGGGCGGCGCGCTGGACGAGGCGGAGTCGCTGGTGGCGGCGGCCGAACGAAACTTCGACGAAATCCGCACGCCACTGCCGGACCGCCCGGACGAGGAGACCGTGGAACGCTGGCTGCTCGACGTCCGGGCCGCTCACCTGCCGCCGGCGTGGTACCGGGACTGAGCCCCGACCGGTTGGCGCGGCGAGGGGCCGGTCAATCCGCCAGGCGTACGCGGACCCGGCGGTTGGCCCGGCCCTTGCTCTCCACCTTGACCACCTGGACCTTGCCGATCTGGGCGGTGGAGGCGACGTGGGTGCCCCCGTCGGCCTGCACGTCCAACCCGACGATGTCGACGATCCGGACCTCCTGCTCGTCCGGCGGGATCAGGTTGGACTGGGTACGGATGATGTCCGGCAGGACCAGCGCCTCTTCCCGGGGCAGCACCCGCACGGCGACCGCCCGGTCGGCGACCACCTCGGCGTTGACCAGCTCCTCGATCCGGGTCTTGAAGTCGGGCGGCACCTCGGGCAGGTTGAAGTCCATCCGGGCCTCACCGGGCTCCATGTTGCCGCCGGTGACCAGGGCGCCGAAGTCGCGGAACACCACCCCGCAGAGCACGTGCAGGCCGGAGTGGGTGCGCATCAGCATGGTCCGGCGGGCGTCCTCGACCGCGCCGGTGACCGCGGTGCCGACCCGCGGCAGCGGGTCACCCTCGGCCGGGATCAGCCACAGGTCGTCGCCCTTGCGGGTGCCGACGATCCGGGTCTGCGCCCCCTGCCAGAGCAGCACCCCGTGGTCCGGCGGCTGGCCGCCGCCGCCCGGGTAGAAGGCCGACCTGTCCAGCACGATGCCCTGCTCGGGATCGGCCGCCAGCACCGTGCACGCCCACTCGCGCAGGGTGGGGTCGGCGAGGTCGAGGCGGTGCGTACGGCCGTGATGTGTGACGCCCATGACAGGGGAGGTTACCTACCCGTTGAGGAAGGTGGAGATCCGCTCCCGCAGGTCGGCGCGTTCCGTCCAGAGCACGCCGGGCCGGTCGTACACGTGCAGGGTGGCGTGCGGGAGCGCGGCGGCCAACTGCTCGGCGACCGCCACCGGGTGCAGGTCGTCGCCGGCGCAGCCGATCACCAGCGCCGGCGCGGTGACGGCGGCCAGCGCGCCGGCATCCCGCAGCGGGGCCTGCTCCGGCAGGCTGGCCAGCCCCGGCGCGAGCCCGTCGCGCAGCAACTGGTCCAACCGCTGCCGCAGGTACGCCCACCCCGCAGGAGTGTCGCGCACGTCCGGCGGCAGCTCCAGCGACACCGCGTCGGCCAGCGCCGCGGCGTCCCCGTCCGCCACGGCGTCGAGCAGATTGGACAGTCGAGCCCGGGCCGTCTCGCCCCGCGGGGTGTCCAGCACGGCGGGCAGGAAGAAGACGAGCTTCTCGAAACGTTCCGGGCTCTCGGCGAGCAACCGGCACAGCGCACCCGCGCCGAGGCTCACCCCGAAGGCCCGGGTGGCACCGCCGAGGTCGGCTATCGCCCGCAGGTCGCGGGCCAGGTCCAGGTAGGTCCACGGCCCGGGCGGCGAGTCGGAGCGGCCGTGCCCCCGGAACTGGAAGAAGATCTTGCGGCCGGTGACCGCACTGCCGAACGGCCGGGTGGTGGCGATGCCGCTGCCGAGCCCGTGCGCGAACACCGTCACCGGAGCACCGACGCCGGTGACCAGCCGTTCCAGTCCAACGCCGTGTGGGGTGGCGACCAGTTCGGTCTCCGGCTCGGGCAGCGCCGGCCGGCCGGTGCGGGGCGCGCCGGGGCCGGGGCCCCACGTGCGCGGGCCGCCGTCCGGCGGCGGGGGCCAGCGAAAGCTCCTCACCAGGAGCCTCGGCCGTCCTGCAGGTCGCGCAGCCCGACCCGGACGTCCAACAGGTAGATCAGTGCTGCCGCGATACCGACCAGGCCGAAGATGCTCAGCGGGCCGAAGCCGAACGCCGGCAGCGTCAGGATCAGGCAGACCGCCAGGATCGCGATCCAGCCGCCCTTGGGCAGGGTGCCGATCGCGGCGAACGCGTCGGAGCGCTGGGTGATCGCGTGCACCAGGGAGACGCCCTCGATCACCAGGGCGAAGACGAGCACGATCAGCTCGATCACGGCGGTCACATGGAACACGAAGATCGGCGCGGCGTAGGCCATGTCGGCAAGCTTATGCCCAGACCCCGGAAACGTCCGAGAGGACGCTGTCCGGGGTCCGGGTCGAGGATCGACCTACTCGACGGCCGGGCGGGCCCGGCTGGTCGTCTCGATGTCGGTGTTCACCGTGTCGGCGGCCCCGAGCACGCCGGCGCCCACGACCCGCTCACCCCGGGCGACCAGCTCGGCGTAGGCGGCCAGGGCACGCTCCTGCGCCTCGGCAACGGCGCGCCCGGCCCGGGCCTGAGCGGCCTGAGCGCCGGCCCGCACCGCGGCCGCGTTACGGGTCGCCGCCTTGCGGAGCTTGTCCAGGTCGAGGTCGGCGGTGGTGGCCTTGCCGCCGAGGTCGGCGGCGACCCGGGTGCCCAGTTCACCGACCACCGTGGGCAGCTTGCGCAGCTGCCGCAGGGCCAGCTCACCGGCACCGGCGGCGGCGTAGAGCGGGGCCGGAATGCGGTTGGTCTTCGGCTGGGTCATGACTCCTCCTCGTCAGGGACGGCGGTGGTCGGGGCGGGCGTGGCACCCGCCTCGGTGACGGCGACCGACTCGAGGACCGCCTCGGTCGGGCTGCCGCCCGGCGTGGTGGGGCCGGTCGCGGCCGGCGTGACGGTGGCCGGGGCCTGCGGTGCCTCGCTCGGCGCGCTGGCCCTCGCGGTCGGCTCGGTGGCCGCCTGCGCCGCGGCGGTCGCCTCGGCGAGCCGGGCGTTCTCCCGGCGGAACGTCTCGTAGATCTGGGTGAGCGACTGCTTCTGGGCCATGGTCAGCTCGGGGTCGACAGCGATCGCCGCGAGCACGCCCTGCCCCTCCTTGGCATCCAGCAGCCCGGCCCGCAGGTACATCGCCGGGGTGGAGACCCGCAGCGCGCTGGCGAGTTGCTGGAGCACCTCGGCGCTCGGTTTGCGCAGGCCGCGCTCGATCTGGCTGAGGTACGGGTTGCTGACGCCGGCCTGCTCGGCGAGCTGGCGCAGCGAGATCTTCGCATTGCGGCGCAGGTCGCGAATGAACCCGCCGACATCGGGAAGGTCTTTGCTGGTGGCCATGCTTCCAGCGTAACGGGCCCTGCTAGCTATTGCAAGCAGAACGCTAGCCAGAGTTAGCGGCGGAGCAACTTGCCGGTTGCGCGCCCGGTGTCCGGTCCGTACCGTTCTCCCGTGGCCAAGATCGAAGTCAACGGCGCTCTGCTCGCGTACGACGAGGCCGGCAGCGGCAGCCCGGTGCTGCTGGTGCACGCCGGGATCGCCGACCGGCGGATGTGGCAGGCTCAGCTTCCCGCGCTCGCCGCCCGGCATCGGGTGATCGCCGTCGACCTGCGCGGATACGGCGACTCCGAACTGCCGCCCGCGCCGTTCGCACACCACGACGACGTAATCGGGCTGCTGGACGCCCTCGGCATCGGGCAGGCCGCCCTGGTGGGCTGCTCGTTCGGCGGCCGGGTCGCGGCGGACACCGCGCTGGCGTACCCGGAGCGGGTCTCCGCGCTGGCCCTGTTCGGCGCGCCGGTCTCCGGCAACGAGTGGTCCGAGGAGACCGAAGAGCTCTGGGAGGAGCTGGTCGGCGAGGTGGACCCGGAGGACTTCGCGGCGACCGCGGCCGGCGAGGTGCGATTCTGGGTGGTCGGCCCGACCCGCCGCCCCGAGGACGTCGATCCGGAGCTGATCCGGTTCGCCGAGGAGATGGACCGGCGGGCGCTCGCCGCCGAGCTGGCGCTCAGCGCCGTCGACGCGGGCGAACTCGACCCACCGGCGATCGAGCGGCTGGCCGAGCTACGGATGCCGGTGCTGGTCGCGGTCGGCGCGGACGACCTCGGGGACATTCGCCGGCTCGCCGACCGGATCGCCGCCGAGACCCCGCAGGGCGTACGCCTACCGGACGTTCCGGACGCCGCCCACCTGTTGCCGCTTGAGCGCCCCGAGCCGGTCAACGCCGCCCTGCTCGACTTCCTGCCCTGAAGGCTGAACCGGCCGAACCCAACGTCACCAGACCGGACGGACCGCGCCGACCGGGAGTCCACCGCCGAGCAGCGGCACCTCGGCGTACTCGGTCAGCACCGGGGCCTCCACGCCGAGCCGGCGCAGCGCCGACACCAGCACCGGCATCCGGGCCCGGCCGGCGCCGTCGTCGATCTTGAGGGCGACCGCGCCGACCCCCGGGACCGCCGCCGCGATCACGCCCTCCGCGCCGATCTTGGCCAGCAGCCCGGGTACGCCCCGCATCAGCCGGGTGTCGTCCGCCTGGGTACCGCCCACCAGCTCCGGGAACGCCCGCATCGCGTCGGCCACGGTTCGCTCGACCGTGCCGGGCTCGGCCGAGACCAGCCGCAGGAACGCCCGCGCCAGCCCGGTCAGCGAGACGGCGAGCACGGGCGCGCCGCAGCCGTCCACCCCGACGGCTGCCGCCCGTTCCCCGGTGAACTCCTCGATCGTGGCGGTCAACCGCTGCTGGAGCGGGTGCTCGGGCCGCCAGTAGCCGTTCACCGGCCAGCCGGCGGCGAGGCAGGTCAGCAGCATTCCGGTGTGCTTGCCGGAGCAGTTCATCTGGATCCGCCGCGGACCGCCGCCGGCCCGTAGCACCGCCTCGCGGGCCGCCTCGCCGACCGGCAGGTCCGGCGGGCAGTGCAGCGCCTCCTCGGTCAGGCCGGCGCCGCGCAGCAGGGCGGTCACCCGCTCGACGTGGAACTCCTCACCGGCGTGGCTGGCCGAGACCAACGCCACGTCGGCCCGGTCGGTCAACGAAAGCCCGGCCCGGAGCATCCCGATCGCCTGCATCGGCTTGTTGGACGACCGGGGGAAGATCGGCGAGGTCGGGTCCCCCGCACCGGCCACCGGCGCGCCGGCCACGTCGAGCACCACCACGGATCCGCGGTGGAAGCCCTCCACGAATCCGGACCGGACCACATCGGCGAGCGGCACGCCGCCCTCGTACGTCTTTCCCACGAAATGGACGGTACCGACGGGTCCGGCGGGCCCGACACCGGGGTGACCAGCAACTTCGGCCGGAGGCGTACAGGGCCGCCGGCCGGGGCCGCGGCTTACAGGCCGAGCAGCTGCCGGGCCTCGGCGGTGGTCAGCGGCGGGCGCTGGGCGAGCTGGGCGAAACCGACCGCGCGGGCGACCAGCTGCATGTTCGACTCGACAGGCTGCCCCTTGGCGTAGGTGACGGTGTCCTCCATGCCGACCCGCAGGTGCCCGCCGGTCGAGAGCGACGCCAGCATCACCGGGATCGTGCTGCGGCCGATCCCGGTCGCCGAAAAGGTGGTGCCCTCCGGCAGGTCGCGCAGCATCTGCTGAGCGGCGACCAGGGTCGCGGTGGTGCCCGGCATGCCGCCCGGCACACCCATCACGAAGTCGACGTGCACGTGCCCACCGTGCGGCAGGCCGTACTTGCCGAGCAGGCGCTGGAGGGCGGTGAGGTGGCCGAGGTCGAAGATCTCGTACTCGGGGACGACGCCCTTCTCCTGCATCCGGGTGTGCAGGTCGACGATGAACTCCGAACGGTTCAGGAAGACGTCGTCGCCGAAGTTGACCGTGCCCATGGTGCAGGAGGCCATGTCCGGGCCCGCGTCCAGCACGGCCAACCGGTTGGCCTCCGGGTCGGTCACCGCGCCGCCGGAGGAGAGCTGCACGATCAGGTCGGTGCCCTCCCGCAGCGCCGCCACGGTCGCCCGCAGCCGGCCCTGGTCGAGGGTGGGCTTCGCCTCGTCGTCCCGGATGTGGACGTGGATCACGGCAGCGCCGAGCGCCTCGCACTCCTTGGCGGTCAGCAGCAGCTCGTCGAGGGTCACCGGCAGCGCCGGCACCTCCGACTTGGCCGACTCCGCGCCGGTGGGGGCAACCGTGATCAACGTCCCTGTCGTCATGTCGGCGATCCTAGACCGCCGGCCCGTCTCCGGTCGACGGCCGTAGCGCGTCGCGACGGAAGATCGCCCGCATCCGCCACCAAAGACGGAAAAATTTCCGCCTTACCAGCGTCAGCCCGGCACCCTTACGCCGGTTCGATGGCGGCGGCGGACTCGCCCACCAGCAGGCGGGCATCGTCGGGGACGTTGCGCTTCACCACGGCGAGGGCGATCTGCCCCAGCTCGTGATGCTGCACCGCGGTGCCGACGAACCCGACCGCCCGGCCATCGAGGGTCACCGGCGTGCCGGCGGCCGGCGGCTGGTCGGTGGTCACCCCGTCCAGGTGCAGGAGTACGAGGCGACGCGGCGGCTTGCCGAGGTTGTGCACCCGGGCCACCGTCTCCTGCCCCCGGTAGCAGCCCTTGTCCAGGTGCACCGCCGGCGCAATCAGGTTCACCTCAGCGGGGATGGTGCGGTGGTCGGTATCCACCCCGGCCCGGGGCCGCCGGGCGGCCACCCGGACCGCCTCGTACGCCCACAGCCCGGCCACCGGCACGCCCGCGCCGCGCAGCTCGGCCACCACCTGGGCCATCGCGTCCCTGGGCACCAGCAGGTCAACGCCGAGCGCCACCCGCCGGGCCCACCCGCCGATCGGCAGCGGCTTCACGTCGTACACCACGGTGGGCCGTGGTGGCAGCTCGCCGGAGCGGAACTTCGGGCCGGGCACCGCGACCTGGTCCGGCGCGGCCAGCCCGGTGACGCCGAGGGTGTCGAGCGCGCCGGTGGCGTCGGGCCCGACCAGCGAGAGCAACGCGTGGTCGGCGGTTGCGTCCCGCGGGTCGACCTTGCTGAAGAACCGCATCCTCTCCAGGTACGACAGGAGCCCGTCGGTCATCCCGGGTTCGGTGTCCAGCCAGGTGGTCTCGCCGTCCTCGACCACCAGGGCGTGCTGCTCGACATGCCCGTGCGGGGAGAGCACGAGCAGTTCGGTGCCCTGCCACGGGCCCAGGGCGGCGAGGTGCTGGCTGGTCAGCGTGTGCAGCCAGCCCATCCGTTCCTCGCCGGGCACCGCCACGACGCCCCGGTGCGACCGGTCGACCAGGCCGACGCCGGTGTCGAGGGTGCGCTGCTCCCGCAGCGGGTCGCCGTAGTGGGCGGCCACCGGCCCGACCCCGGCCGCCCGGTGGGCCGGCTCGGGCTGGTCCCGGGTCTCCTCGTCGATCGCCTCGGCGGCCACCGCTCCCGCGATGTCGATCATTTGGCCTCCCCGTTTCTGCACCGGCCGCAGACGCCGAAGAGCGCCACGTGCCCGATGTCGACCTGGAATCCACGCTGCGCGGCCAACTGGTCGGCGAGCGGGTGGAACAGCTCGGGCTCGATCTCGTCGATCGCGCCGCACTCCCGGCAGACCAGGTGGACGTGCTGGTGCTCACCGGCCGCGTGGTAGGTCGGCGAGCCGTGCGACAGGTGGGTGTGCGTCACCAGACCGAGCCGCTCCAGCAGCTCCAACGTCCGGTAGATGGTGGTGATGTTGACCCCGGCGGCCACCTCTCGGACCGCCGTGTGCACCTGTTCCGGCGTGGCGTGCCCGAGCTCCAGCACCGCCTGCAGGACCAGCTGCCGCTGCGCCGTCAGCCGCAGCCCACGGGAGCGGAGCAGTTCCGCGAGGGAGGATTCGGACACCATCCGATCATAGTTCGGCGGCCGCGCCGGCCCGGCCGCCGCCGTCGTACCCGGCTACCCTCGGCGCTCATGGAGACGTCGCGGGTGGCCGTGCTCGGCCGGGGCCTGGTCCCGTCCGGGGAGGCGGTGCTGCGCGGCGACGACCGGGGCGTGCTGCACGGGGACGGCCTCTTCGAGACCATGCACCTGCGCGGCGGGGAGCCCTGGCTGCGCGACGCCCACCTGGCCCGGCTGCGGTCCGGCGCGGCGGCACTCGAGCTGACGCTGCCGTCCACCGACGCGCTGGTGCGACTGATCGACGAGGTCCGGGCCGGCTGGCCGGCCGAGGTGGAGGGTGCGCTGCGGCTGGTCTGCACCCGGGGGCCGGAGGGCGGCGGGTCGCCGACGGTCTACGCCACGCTGGGCGAGGTGCCGGCGATCGCGAAGCAGGCCCGGTGCAATGGGGTGACCGTGGCCACCCTGCCGCTCGGGGTGGCCGCCCGGTCCCGCCCCGAGCTGGGCTGGCTCCCGGTCGGCGTCAAGTCCACCTCGTACGCGGTGAGCACCGCCGCTCGCCGCTGGGCGGCCCAGGCCGGGTTCGACGACGTGCTCTGGGTCTCCACCGACGGGTACGCGCTGGAGGGGCCGAGCGCGAACGTGGTCTGGCTGGCCGGGGGGACGCTGTGCACGGTGCCGGCGACGGCCACCGGCGTGCTGCCCGGAGTCACCGCCCGCTGGCTCCTCGACCACGCCCCCAAGCTGAACCTGACCCCCGACGAACGCCTGATCACCCTGGCCGAACTGGCGGCCGCAGATGGCGTCTGGCTCACCTCGTCCCTACGCGGCCTAGCGGAGATCCGATCCCTGAACCGAACCCCCCTGCCCCCCTCCCCCCACACCCCCGCCCTGCAGACCCTCCTCGGCTTCCCCCTCCCGGCCCCCGATCCACAGCGTTGATCAAGGAGTTTGCGTCGACACGGAGATCAACTCCGACGCAAACTCCTTGATCAACGGGACTGGGTGGGGGGTGGGGGGTGGGGGTTAGCCGGCGGTGCGGGTTAGGCGGGCGGAGAGGTGGGGGCTCAGGGCATGGCCCATGGCGGCCATCTCCTGGGCGTAGAGCAGGGCGCCCTCGACGATGCCGAAGAGCCGGGCGCCGGCGGTGACCTCCTTGGCGGTGGCCGTACGGACCACCGCGTCGGTGGCGAACTCGATCTGGGTGCCCCGGCGCTTGCCGATGTGCAGCTCCATCACGCCGGTCGGCGTGGACATCAGGGCTTCCAGCTCGTCGGTGACCCGGTCGCCGTCCATCACCGGGCGCCACCAGCCGACCTCACGACCGGCCGGACGGACCGGACGGCTCTGCTCGTCGAGGATCCAGGCGCGGGACTCGTAGAACAGGAACGGCCGGCCGTCGTGGCTGATCCGGATCTCCTGCGCGTAGTCGAAGTCCTCGATGGTCGGGAAACCGCCCCGGCCGCGCCCACGCCACACCCCGATGTACGGCAGCAGGCCGTCCAGGCTCGGGTGCAGCTTCGGGCCGACGCGCAGGTCGTGGCTCTCCTCGTACGGGTACGGGTCGACCGGCGGCGCGTTCAGCCACGGCGGCTGCAGCGGATTTTCGCTCACCGGGCCACCTTCGTTCGCGACTGCGGGGCTCGCAGACCCGGCTCACTCCTCGCGCTCACCATTTTCCTCTCGAAATCCTCACGGCCAGATAGACCAGGCCACCGGCGAGCGCGCCCAAGCCGGCGACCAGCAGGCTGACGAACCCGATCTCGGTAACCATCCCGGCCATCCTATGCTGGCGCCATGGCCCGCTTTCTCGTCGTCAAGGCCACCGCCGGCGCGGACTCTCCCGAGCGCTGCGCGCAGGCCTTCACCGTCGCCGCCACCGCGGCGGCCGCCGGAGTCGACGTGTCACTCTGGCTCACCGGGGAGTCGACCTGGTTCGCGCTGCCCGGGCGCGCGAAGGAGTTCGAGCTGCCGCACTCCGCGCCGCTGGCCGAGCTGCTGCACGTGATCCTGGCGACCGGCAGGGTCACCGCCTGCACGCAGTGCGCGGCCCGCCGGGACATCGGCCAGGACGACGTCATCCCCGGCGTACGCATCGCCGGCGCGGCGGTCTTCGTCGAGGAGGCGATGGCCGAGGGCGCCCAGGCCCTGGTCTACTGACGCCCTCCCGGCGGGGGCGTGCCGGCGGTACGGGTCAGCCGGCGCAACCGGTCGAGGCGGCCACTTGGAGCTGATCCCCGCTGCCGTCGACCAGCACGACCACCGGCCCGCTCCGGTAGGCGTACGTCTCGGGGCGGTCGACCAGGGCGGTGCCGAGCTGGCGCAGCGGCGCCAGCGACAGCGGCTCGGCACCGGCCGCGACGCGGATCGTGTTTGCCGTCCCGCCAGCCGGGCAGCGCGTCACCACGACCGCATCGGCACCCGCCGGGGCCGGCCGGCCCAGTGCGCGCAGCGCCGCCTCCAGGTCCGATCCGAGCGGGTACTCGGGCAGCAGGTCGGCGTAGTCGGTGTCGGCGGGTCGACAGCCGGTCGTCGCGGAGAGCCGCACCCGCCCGTCGGTCACCACCCGCCCGTCGACCGCGATGAACTCTCCCGCGTCGGCGCGCAGTCGGGGGCCTTCCGGATCGGTGTGGACCCCGGCCCGCCAGTCGGCCGGCAGTCGTTGGGCCACCCGCTCCAGCAGTGCCCGCTCGCTTCCCCCGGCGACCAGCACGTCCAGGCCCCGGGTCAGGGTCGCCCCGTCGGCCAGCGGGGTGAGCCGGCAACCTCGCCGCATCCGGGCGGGGGTCAGCTCCCAGGCCTCGCCGTCCACGGCGGCCACCAGGCGCCCCACCGCGCCGTCCACCATCGGATCCGCCTGGCTCAGGCTGCGCTGCTCCTTCACGGTCGGCGGGTCGTGCCGCACCGACCACCAGGTCAGCCCGGCGAGCAGCACCCCCCACGCCACCGTCGCGGCCACCAGCCGGCGCAGCCCGCGCCGCCCCGGCGCCGGCTGATCGGGACGGGTCGGCGGGGCGTACCCCGCCTGAACAGCACCACTCACCGGGCCATCGTGTCACGCGCCGCCGACCCCCACTCACGGCGCTCGGCGGGCAATGGCGTGGCCCGCCGCCCCCGGCGGGGGGACGGCGGGCCACGGTCGGAGCGTGGGTCAGTTGGCGACCGTGACGGTCACCTCGTTGATCCCCCGGGCGGCGGTGACGGGGGTGTCGCCGTTGCCGTGCCGGGAGAGCGCCCGCAGGGTCCAGGCGCCCGGCGCGGCGAAGAACCGGAACTGACCGGCCGGAGAGGTCACCACCTCGGCGGTGAACTCGCCGGTCGAGTCGAGCAGCCGGACGTAGGCACCCGGCACGACATCGCCGGAATCGGCCTTGACCAGGCCGGTGATGACGGTCTCCTTCTCCAGGTCCAGGCTGGCCGGCAGCGGGGCGGCCTGGTCCGGAGCGGCGCAGCCGGCGGCGGTGGGCGCGGTCATCACGCCTCCCCCGGCTCGTCGCCGAGCGCGACCGGCACGCCGACCAGCGAGCCGTACTCGGTCCAGGAGCCGTCGTAGTTCTTCACGTTGCGGTGGCCGAGCAGCTCCTGGAGCACGAACCAGCTGTGCGAGGAGCGCTCGCCGATCCGGCAGTAGGCGATGGTCTCCCGGCTGTCGTCCAGCCCGGCGTCCGCGTAGATCTTGCGCAGCTCGTCGTCGGACTTGAACGTGCCGTCCTCGTTGGCCGCCTTGGACCACGGGACGCTGATCGCGGTCGGCACGTGCCCGGCCCGCTGCGCCTGCTCCTGCGGCAGGTGGGCGGGGGCGAGCAGGCGGCCCGCGTACTCGTCGGGGCTGCGCACGTCGACCAGGTTCTTGACGCCGATCGCGGGGACGATCTCGTCGCGGAAGGCGCGGATCGAGGTGTCCGGCTCCTGCGCGACGTACTGCGTCCGCTCGCGCTCCACCCGGTCGGTGACCAGCGGGCGGCCGTCCAGCTCCCACTTCTTGCGGCCGCCGTCGAGCAGCTTGACGTCGCGGTGGCCGTAGAGCTTGAAGTACCAGTACGCGTACGCGGCGAACCAGTTGTTGTTGCCGCCGTAGAGGATCACGGCGTCGTCGTTGGCGATGCCACGCTCGGAGAGCAGGGCCTCGAACTGGGCCTGGTTGACGAAGTCCCGGCGCACCGGGTCCTGGAGGTCGGTCCGCCAGTCGAGCTTGACCGCACCGGCGAGGTGGCCGGTGTCGTAGGCCGAGGTGTCCTCGTCGACCTCGACGAAGACGACGCCCGGGGCGCCGATGTTTTTCTCGGCCCACTCGGCCGAGACGAGTGCGGTGTCGCGACTCATCAGATCACTCCCTGGTGAGGATTGGATGGTGAGCCAGCGCGTGGGGATCGAAGTCGGTGATTGTCGCACCACGCGCGGGACCCAGAGCTAGAAACGGATCACGGGTACGTGCGACGGCGCCGCTGCCGGGCGATCAGGGGAAACACCGGAGGGTACGCGGACCCTGCGTGCCGGTGGCCGCTAAGCGGCCGAGGACAGCCCCGCCGTCAGATGACGGGGCGACACAGGCAGGTGGCCACGCGGCACAGGTCGACCGCGCGCCGTTTGGTGAGGAGCGTCCCCATGGGCAGGGAGCCTATCAGCCACTTCGGCCGTTGCCACCGGTCCGACCAGCATCCGGGACGCGGCAGGGTCACCCGGCGGCGTTGATCGGCACGTCCTGCGCGTCGGCGGTGACCAGCAGGCCGTCCGGCTTCGGTTCCACCTTGCGGACGGTCAGGTCGAACGGCAACTCTGGCAGGGGCACGTCGATCGAGATCGCCTTGGCGTAGTTGGTCAGCAGCGTCCGGGCCAGCGGCAGCTTCGGCAGCCCCTCGGCGGTCAGGTCCTTGAACTTCAGCGCCACCTCACCGTTGGCGATCGTCACGTCCGCGGTGCCGTTGACGGTGAGCTTGTTGCCGAGGATGTCCACCGGCGCGGTGACGCTGAGCTTGCCGTCCCGCTCGCCGAGCGTGAGCCCCGGTCGGTCGAGGAGCTTCGCCACGCTGTCGTAGGAGATGGTGGCGCGGCCGTCGACGCTCTCCGCGACCACGTCGCCCCGGCGGGAGCGGAGAGTGTCCAGCGACGCCCGTACGTTGTGGGCCTCCACGTCGAGCCGGGGCACGCTGACCGTGTCGCCCCGCACGGAGCCCTGCACGTCGGTCAGCACGATCGAGATGCGCTCGTACCTACCGGCGACCACCTGGGTGAGGAAGGGGAAGCCGCCCACGTCGACCCTGGGCGGCGCGGACTGCACGTCCTGCCGGGCGACCTCCTGCCGCACCTGGTCGGCGATGGCCCGCTCGGCCACCCCGGCCGCCACCCGGTCGGCGACCACCAGCAGCCCGGCCAGAACCAGCAGCAGCACGACGAAACCGATCAGCACCTTCCGGCCACGTCGCCGAGGCCGGCCTTCGTACGCCGGGTACGCCTGTGCCACGCCGCCTCCTCCTCGCCGGGTAGCGCGCGATCCTCGCCGTGCGCCGCCGTCTCGCGGCGCAACGGTACTTACCCGAGACGTGAAATCCCCAACCGTTCGGTCAGAGGAAGAACACACACATCGCGTACGCGGCCGGCGCGGCGAGCGCGAAGCCGCCCAGCGGCCCCTGCATGTGCCGGGCGATCCACATGGTCGGCGGCTCGCCGGCCATCAGTCGGCCCGCCTCGGCGTACCCGACGGCGAGGTCGGCCAGCACGGCGGTGGCCGCGGTGACCAGACCGACCAGGGCAGCGCTGGTCGGGCTGAAACCGACCAGGTAGACGCCGAGCACCGCGCTGGCCAGGGTGCCGAGCATGGCGCCCACGACCACGCCGGCGGCACCCCGGGGCACCTGCGGGGCGAGCCGGGGCCAGGGCGCCACCGCGTCGGTCAGCCGGGCCACGAGCAGCGCGACGCCGGCGGCGGTGAGGCAGACCGTGATCGCCTGGGTGCCCTTCGGGATCCGGCCGAGCACGATCAGGCTGGCGAACGCGACCACGCCCACCACGATCAGCAGGGTGCTGCCGAGCGAGTCGGTCACCCGGACCCGGTCCACCCGGCGGACGAGCTGGCCGAGCACGCCGAGCACGAAGCCGGCGGCTGCGGCGTACCCGAGCGGGGCCAGGCCGGCGATCTCGGACTGCACCGCCGCGGCGTCGGCGATGACGGCCACCCCGGCGCTGATCAGCGCCACCACCAGCAGCGCCGGCGGGCGCATGGCCATCGTCCAGGCGAGTACGAAGAGCAGTTGCACGCCGAAGACGATGAACGCGAAGGGCAGCCGATGCCCCGGACCGGCGGTCTGCGCGCCGAGCACCAGGCCGACGCCGAGCAGCGCGGCGAAGCCCGCGATGGTCAACGCCAGCGGCCGGCGTACCGGGACGGGCGGCTCCTCCTCGTCGACCTCGTCGGCGGACTCGTCGTCCGGGCGGCGCCCCGGGCCGCCCTTGCGCAGCCGGCGCGGCCCCTTCCGCTCCGGCCGGTCCCCGTCGTCGTCGGCCGGGCCGGTGCGCGGGCCCGGCGGATAGCCACGAGACGGGCCGGCCGGCCCCGGAGGCGCGTTGTCGGCCCACGGGTCGCGGCCGGTGTCGGGCGAGGTCGAGGGAAACACGCCCCGATCGTGCCAGACCGGGCCGCGCTGGCGGAGGTCACGGTTTCGGCAATGTTAAAACCTGAGCCGGGAGCGGGGGCAGAACGGACAAACGGGAAATGCGGCGGAGGTGAAGGACGGGCGATCCGTTACGCTCGACCCGCTACCCGCCCCCGCCAGCGACGCCGGGACCACGCAAGTTCTCAGCGCCGCCCTACCTGAGGAGTGCCGCTGGCCACGCGCGGCCGGAGGGCCGCCGGGACGGAGGTGATCGTGTGGAGATCCTGCTGCTGGTGACCGCACGGGCTGGTGAACCCTCCGCGGTGCTGCCGGCGCTCGACCTGCTTCCGCACTCGGTCCGCACCGCGCCGCGCGACGTCCGCACGCTGGTCTCCGGACCGACCCCGGACGCCGTGCTGGTGGACGCCCGCTCCGAGCTGAGCGAGGCCCGGGCGACCTGCCGGATGCTGCACGCCACCGGGCTGGGCGTGCCGCTGGTCGCGGTGGTCACCGAGGCCGGCCTGATCGCACTGAACGCCGACTGGGGCGTGGACGACGTGATCCTGGCGTCGGCGGGGCCGGCCGAGGTGGAGGCCCGGCTACGGCTCGCGGTGGGCCGGCGGAACAACGCGACAGCCGGGGCCGGTGGCTTGATCCGGGCCGGCGAGCTGACCATCGACCCGGACACCTACGCGGCCAAGCTCAAGGGCCGTCCGCTCGACCTGACCTACAAGGAGTTCGAGCTGCTGAAGTTCCTGGCCCAGCACCCGGGCCGGGTGTTCACCCGGGACCAGTTGCTCCGCGAGGTCTGGGGGTACGACTACTTCGGCGGCACCCGGACCGTCGATGTGCACGTCCGGCGGCTGCGCGCCAAGCTCGGCTCGGAGTACGAGTCGATGATCGGCACCGTACGCCAGGTCGGCTACAAGTTCGTCGTGCCGCCGTCGCGTTCGCTGCCGGAGTCGGAGCCCGCCCCGCTGCCCACCTGAGCTCACATCCCTTTCGTGAGATTCGCTTTTATTTAGCCCGCCCATCCGCCCGATCCGCCCTACTGTGAGGCAAATCGGGCGAAGGGGGAGACAGTGGGCACGGGGACAGTAGGGGAAACGGCGAGCCGGCACCAAGAGCCGAACGGGCGGTGCCGCTGATGTCGAACAGGACGATGCGGGGTCTCGGGCTCGTGACCCTGGTGCTGGCCGCACTGCTCGGCTCGGCGTACGCGCTCGGCCGGGGCCTGGTGGCGGAGATGGGGGTCATGCCCAACGGTTCACCCGCCAACGCCAACGTCAACAGCACGCGATACGCCGACCAGCCACCCGCCACCCCGCCCACTCCCACGCCGTCCGCCAGCCCGAGCCCGTCCCCCCGGGACCGCGAGCTCGTCAACAACGGCGAAGGCGACGGGCCGAACGGCAGCATGATGAGCACGGGGTCGTCGGGGGTCGCCCTGACCTTCGACGACGGACCCGACCCGCAGTACACCCCGCAGGTGCTCGCCCTGCTCAGGGAGTACGGGGTGAAGGCGACCTTCTGCATCGTGGGAGAGAACGCGGAGAGCAACCCGGATCTGGTCCAGGCGATCGTGTCCGAGGGACACACCCTCTGCAACCACTCCTGGGACCACGACGAGAACATGGGCAAGCGGTCACCGGAGGCGATCCGGAACGACCTGCTCCGCACCAACGCGGCGATCCGGGCGGCGGTGCCGGACGCCCGCATCGCGTACTACCGGCAGCCCGGCGGCAACTGGACGTCCCCGATCGCGTCGATCGCGCAGGACATGGGCATGACCCCGCTGCACTGGGCGGTGGACCCGTCCGACTGGCAGGCGCCCAGCGCGACGCGGATCATCCAGACGGTGCTGAGCCAGACCGAGCCGGGCTCCATCGTGCTGATGCACGACGCTGGCGGCGATCGGCGGGGCACGATCACGGCGCTGGAATACCTGCTGCCCGAGCTGCTGAGCCGGTTCAAGCTGGAGGCCCTGCCCACCGGAACCACGTGACGACCGCCACCGGCCGCTGCCCGGGTCCGGCCCGACCGGCGACCGACCGGCCGCTACCTTGATGGGATGAGCAGCACGGAGCCGACCGCCGACCGAGTCGTCCGCGCCGACCGGCTGGCCCCGGTCGAGGTGGCCGAGGTGCTGGCGCTGGCCCGCGTCGCCGGCGACATCGACGGCGCGGACCCACTCGACGAGCACGTGCTGCTGCGGCTGCGGGACCCGGAGGCGTCGGCCGTGCACCTCACCGCCCGGGCCACCGACAACACCCTCACCGGCTACGCCCACCTCGACACCACCGATCCGACGAACGGCATCGGGGTGGAGCTGGTGGTGCACCCGACGTACCGGCGACGCGGCACCGGTCGGGCGCTGGCCCGGGGTGTGCTGGCGGCGGCGTCCGGACCGCTGCGCGCCTGGGCGCACGGCGACCACCCGTCCGCCGCCGCGCTCGCCGTGGACCTGGGCTTCGCCCGCGCCCGGGTGCTCTGGCAGCTGCGCCGCCCGCTGACCGCGGCGCTGCCCGAGCCCGCGCTGCCCGACGGCGTCCAGCTACGCGCGTTCCGCCCGGGCGAGGACGACGAGGCCTGGCTGGCGGTCAACAACGCCGCCTTCGCGCAGCACCCGGAGCAGGGCCGGTGGACCCCGGCGGACCTGCGAGTACGCCTGACCGAGCCGTGGTTCGACCCGGCCGGCTTCCTGCTCGCGGTGGACTCGGTCACCGGCCGGCTGCTCGGCTTCCACTGGACGAAGGTCCACGAGCGACCCGGCTCGGCCCGGATCGGCGAGGTCTACGTGCTCGGGGTGGATCCGTCCGCGCACCGGGGCGGGCTCGGCCGGGCGCTCACCACCGCCGGCCTGACCTACCTGCGGGACCGGCGGGGGCTGGACCGGGTGATGCTCTACGTCGACGAGTCGAACACTCGCGCGGTCGCCCTCTACGAGGGCCTCGGCTTCGCCCGCTGGTCCGCTCACGTCAACTACCAGCTCGGCTGACCGACGAGCCGGCTCCGCCAGCCGGATATGAATGGATAAAGGGGACACCTCCCCGCCCGTTCATGTAGTGGACAACACACCCTCAGCAGACCGTCGACTGACGGAGTGGGCCTGTTCACCCCCCGTTCATTTTCCGCGGGCGAGCCGGCTACCTGGGACTTTTAGCTTCATGTCAGCCGGTCAGCGCCGGCACCCGGGCCAGCCCCGGGCGTCCTGACCAAAGACGTGAAGGGAAACCCCTCAGGTGAAGCTCCAGCGGCACGGCGCCATTGCCTGCCTCGCTCTTACCGCGGCGCTCGGTCTCAGCGCCTGCGGCTCGGACAACAACGAGCCGGGGGCCGGCGCGTCCGCGTCCGCCTCGGCCGCTGACTGCGGCAAGGGCACGCTGAACGCGCAGGGCTCCTCCGCGCAGAAGAACGCGATGGCCGAGTGGATCAAGGCGTACCAGCAGAAGTGCGCCGGCACGACGATCAACTACGAGCCGACCGGTTCGGGCGCCGGCATCCAGGCGTTCATCGCCGGCACCGCCGACTTCGCCGGTTCCGACTCCGCCCTGAAGGAGGAGGAGCAGCCGCAGGCCGACGCCAAGTGCGCCGGCGGCCAGGCCCTCAACCTGCCGATGGTGATCGGCCCGGTGGCGGTCGTCTACAACGTCGACGGCGTGGACAACCTCCAGCTCACCCCGGCCACCCTGGCGAAGATCTTCGCCGGCAAGGTCACCAAGTGGGACGACGCGGCGATCAAGGCCGACAACCCGGACGCCAAGCTGCCGTCGACCGCGATCCAGACGGTGCACCGCTCCGACGAGTCGGGCACCACCGACAACTTCACCAAGTACCTCTCCAAGACCGCCGAGGCGGACTGGACCTTCGACCACGCCAAGGCGTGGATGGCCCCGGGCGGCGTCGGCGCGGCCAAGTCCGACGGTGTGGCCGGCAAGGTCAAGAGCACCGAGGGCACCATCAGCTACGTCGAGTGGTCGTACGCCGAGAACGCCGGCCTGAAGAAGGCCAAGATCCAGAACGGTGCCGGTGAGTTCACCGAGCTGACCGCCGAGTCGGCCGGCAAGACCATCGCCGGGGCCACGATCGAGGGCCAGGGCAACGACCTGAAGATGTCGATCGACTACAACACCAAGGAGGCCGGGGCGTACCCGATCGTCCTGGTGACCTACGAGATCGTCTGCAGCACGGGCCTCCCCGCCGACAAGCTGCCGCTGGTCAAGGGCCTGTTGACCCACGCCGCCAGCGCCGAGGGCCAGGCCGACCTGGTCGAGCTGGGCTACGCGCCGCTGCCCGACTCGGTCCGCACCAAGGTCGAGACCGCCGTCAAGAGCCTCTCCTGACGCACTGACCGACACCACCACCCTTTCCAATACGAAGCGAGCGAGCAGATGGGTGACGACCCTCACCGCTCGGCAGACGCCGGCACCGGCGGGACCCGCGTGGCCACGAGCCACGAGTGGCCCGCCGGTGCCTCGGCGCGTGTGGCCGAGACCTCCGGTAACCCCCGTACGACCGACCCTGGCCTGGGTGGCGGCGGGGCGCTGCCCCGGGCCCGGGCCTTCGGCGCGGAACGGGCGTTCCGCGGCCTGACCCTGGCGGCCGGCACCACGGTGCTGGTCATCATCGCGGCAATCGCGATCTTCCTGATCGCCAAGGCGATCCCGGCGCTGCGGGCGAACACCGAGTCGTTCTGGACCTACGAGGGCTGGTTCCCGAACGAGAACCCGCCGAAGTTCGGCATCGGCGCGCTCGCCTTCGGCACCGTGCTCAGTGCCGCGCTGGCGCTGCTCATGGCGGTGCCGGTCGCGCTGGGCATCGCCCTCTACCTCTCGCACTACGCCCCCCGCCGGCTGGGCAACGGCCTCGGCTTCCTGATCGACCTGCTGGCCGCCGTCCCCAGCGTGGTCTTCGGGCTCTGGGGCCGGGACTACTTCGCCAAGCCGGTCGCCGACCTGTCGGCCTGGCTGCACGAGTACTTCGGCTGGATCCCGATCTTCGGCGAGGGCCCGTACGGCAGCTCGGTTCTGCTCGGCTCGGTGGTGCTGGCGATCATGGTGCTGCCGATCGTCACCTCGCTCTCCCGCGAGGTGTTCCGGCAGACCCCGACCGCTCACCAGGAGGCCGCCCTCGCGCTGGGCGCCACCCGCTGGGAGATGGTCCGCACCGCCGTCCTGCCGTACGGGCGGCCGGGCGTGATCGCCGCGGTGATGCTCGGCCTGGGCCGCGCGCTCGGCGAGACCATCGCCCTGGCGTTGACCCTCGGCTCGACGTACGCCATCTCGTTCAACCTGCTGCAGAGCGGTGGCAACAGCATCGCGGCGAACATCGCGCTTCGGTTCGCCGAGGCGAACGACACCGGCCGGGGCGCGCTGATCGCCTCCGGCCTGGTGCTCTTCGCGATCACGCTGATCGTCAACATCACCGCCCGCGTGATCATCCACCGCCGTCGCGAGTTCACGGAGTCGGCCGCATGACCTCCACCGTCACCAGCCACCGCCCGCGGCCCCCGGCGCAGCCGATCACGCTGCGGGCCAAGCGGCTTCCCGGGTACGCCGCGCCCGCCATCGCCGTCGCGGCCCTGCTGGTCTCCACCGGCATCGTGTACGGCGCCGGCATCGGCGGCCCGGTCCTGGTCGTGGTCGTCGGCGCGCTGCTCTACCTGGCCGGTCTCTTCCTCGCCACGAACGCGGTGGAGGGCCGGCGGTCCGCCCGCAACCGGACCTGGAGCGCGCTGATCCACTCCGCCTTCGTACTGGCGGTGCTGCCGCTGGCGTCGGTGGTCTGGACCCTGGTCAGCAAGGGCGCCGAGCGGCTGGACGCGAACTTCTTCTTCACCTCGATGAACAACATCGGGGCCCGGGACGCGAACGGCGGCGCCTACCACGCCATCATCGGGACGCTGGAGCAGGTCGGCATCGCCACCCTGATCACCGTGCCACTCGGCGTGCTCTGCGCGATCTACGTGGTCGAGTACGGCCGGGGCCGGTTCGCCTTCACCATCCGCTTCTTCGTGGACGTGATGACCGGCATCCCGTCGATCGTCACCGGCCTGTTCGTGCTGGCCTTCTGGGTGCTGATCGTCTCCCCGGTCTTCAACAACGGCCGGCCGGGCTTCTCCGGCTTCGCCGCCGCGCTGGCGCTGAGCGTGCTCATGCTGCCGACCGTGGTCCGCTCCACCGAGGAGATGCTCCGCCTCGTCCCGGCCCCGCTGCGCGAGGGCGCGTACGCCCTCGGCGTGCCGAAGTGGAAGACCATCCTGCGGGTCGTGCTGCCGACCGCGCTGCCCGGCATCGTCACCGGCATCATGCTCGCCGTCGCGCGGGCCGCCGGCGAGACCGCCCCGGTGCTGCTCGTCGCCGGTGGCGGCGCGGCGATCAACTTCAATCCGTTCGAAAACAACCAGTCGTCGCTGGCCCTCTACGTCTACCAGCAGGCCGGCGAGGCCTCGAAGTACTCGCCGGCGCGGGCGTGGACCGCGGCGCTGACCCTGGTCGCCCTCGTCCTCATCCTGACCGTCGCGGCGAAGTTGCTGGCCCGCCGCAACCAGCTCAGCCGATGAACCCCGGAGGTACCACCACCATGGCCAAGCGCATCGAAGCCACCGACGTCACCGCCTACTACGGCGGTTTCAAGGCGATCGAGAACATCAGCCTGACCGTCGAGCCGAAGACGGTCACCGCCCTGATCGGGCCGTCCGGCTGCGGCAAGTCCACCTTCCTGCGGTCGATCAACCGGATGCACGAGGTGCTGCCCGGTGCCCGGGTCGAGGGCAGCCTGACCATCGACGACCAGGACATCTACCACCGGGACGTCGACGTCACAGCGGTCCGCCGCGTGATCGGCATGGTCTTCCAGCGGCCCAACCCGTTCCCCACCATGAGCATCTTCGAGAACGTGGTGGCCGGTCTGCGGCTCAACGGCGTCCGCAAGAAGTCGATCCTGGAGGAGGCGGCCGAGAAGGCGCTGCGCTCGGCCAACCTCTGGAACGAGGTGAAGGACCGGCTCGGCAAGCCCGGCGCCGGCCTCTCCGGCGGCCAGCAGCAGCGGCTCTGCATCGCCCGGACCATCGCGGTCGAGCCGCAGGTGGTGCTGATGGACGAGCCCTGTTCGGCGCTGGACCCGATCTCCACGCTGGCCATCGAGGACCTGATGTTCCAGCTCAAGGACAAGTTCACCATCATCATCGTCACGCACAACATGCAGCAGGCCGCCCGGGTGTCGGACCGGACCGCGTTCTTCTCCATCGAGAAGACCGGCGACCCGGGCCGCCTTATCGAGTACGACAACACCCAGAAGATCTTCAGCAACCCGAGCATGAAGAAGACCGAGGACTACATCACCGGCCGCTTCGGCTGAGCTGTCAACGGGGCAACCGCCGGGTGCACGGCCCGTCATGGTCGGGCCGGAGCAGACAGCGGCGGCCGTTGTGCGAGCAGCAGGGCGACCAGCAGGCCGCCGAGGCCGAGACGCCGCGGGCAGAAGGCAGGATGCCGTACCTCCGGGTTGTTCTCCGCCGCGACGTGCGCGTCGTCGCACTCGACCAGCCCGTGGAAGCTGAGCGAGCGGGCAACGACGCGTACGGCGGTGGCCAGGTCGTCGGCGGCCACCGGTAGCTGGATGACGTAGCGCTGGTCAGTCACCAGGGTGTCGCCTCTCGGTTCGCATCGCGGGTCTGGAAGGGGCGGGCCCGTCCCACGGCCGGCTGCGGACGGACCCGCACCGGCCCCACCACCGCAGCTTCAATCAGCGGTACGGCAGCAGAGCTGGTCCGGGTGGGGGCTGGTAGCTGATCGGGCGCTGGTTCGCGTTCCGCGATTGGTCACGATTGCGTGCCTGCTCGGACTGCCAGCTACGAAGGGCGTCCTTGATCCGACGGGTCTCGTCGCGCGCCCGTTCGGCTGCGGCATGGGCGGCAGCCAGTTCGGCGGCGACGCGGTCGAGGAAGACCCGTACGTCGGCGGGGTCAAGGCCGCGCCGGCCGAGGCGGGTGCGACGGAACCGGCGGGTCCGCACCTGGGCCGGATGCAGGGGTACGCATGACACCGACCAGTCGGCTTGTTCAGACAGGGCGAGGTGGGCAGCGGTCGGTGCGTCCGCCCACGCAGGCCGGGTAGGCGCCGGCTCGGCCGGTGGCGGCATCCGGTGTCGGTCTGGGCAGGTCCGCCAGAGCAGGCCACAGATGCAGCGCCGGGACCAGCGGCGGCGCTGGTGAATTAGATCCGAGGGTATCGGCTTCGTCGCTCGGCGTAGGCGCATGGCTTCGATACTCTCGATCCACCCAGCCCCTTGTCAAGGTGCAGGTTGCTGTTTGACAGGCTGCGGTTTGCCCGGAGCCCGCGTGGCTAACCTGCGCCCATGCCGAGGCACCTGTACGGACGGGGTGAAATCGCCCGTCGCCTTGGTGTGAGCAGGCAGCGAGCGGCGGAGATCATGGCGCGGCCTGAATTCCCTGAGCCGTACGACGTGCTCGGCATGGGCGCGGTCTGGCGCATCGAAGACGTCGAGGGGTGGATCCGCCAATACCGCCCACACCTCGCCGACGACGCGGGCTGACGCCACCAGGCGCTGCGGTCAATGCTCGGCCAAAGGGTCACCCCGTGCCACGTCAGCCGCTACGCGTGATTGGAACCGCTGAGATCGCGGACTATCTCGGCGTATCCCGGCAGTGGGTGGAGGTCCTGAGCAAGCGCCGAGACTTCCCTGAGCCGGCGGCGGTCCTGAAGGCTGGCCGCATCTGGCGGACCGAGGACATCGAGCAGTGGGCGGCTGAGCACCGGCCCCAACCCGAGCCGGACGAGCCCGCGTAAGATATCGACTCAGTTCGTCATGCGGGCCGACCTCAACGGCTTGGACTACGAGATGCCGGTTGAAGACTGACCACCAGGGCGTCACCCGGGCGGGTGCTGCCCGGATGATGGCCTTGGCGCTGCTCTGGGGCTCCAGCTTCCTGTGGATCAAGCTCGCCCTGCGCGGCTTCAGCCCCGTACAGATCGTCTTCGCCCGCCTCCTGCTCGGCTTCGTCGTGCTGGCGCCGCTCGCCCTGTCACGGGGCCTGCGCTTCCCGAGGGGCTGGACCACCTGGGCGCATCTGTTCTTCGCCGCGCTGGTCTCCAACGCCATGCCGTACGTGCTCTTCGGCGTCGGGGAGCAGACCGTCGGGTCGAACGTGGCCGGCGTACTCAACGCCACCACGCCGCTGTGGACGCTGCTGCTGGCCTTCCTCACCGGGACCGACCGGTCCGTCACCGCGCCGAAGGCTGCCGGCTTCGTGCTCGGATTCGTCGGCGTGGTCGTCATCTTCTCGCCCTGGCAGTCGGCCAACGAGATCGCGAGCTGGGGCGGTATCGCGTGCCTCGTCGCGGCGGCCTGCTACGCGGTCGGCTTCATCTACATGGGCCGCCACCTGATCGGGCGCGGCATCAGCCCGCTCATGCTGTCGGCCAGCCAGCTCGGCGCGGCCACGATTCTGCTGGCCGTGGCGATGCCGCTCGCCGGGACGGCACTGCCCGTCTGGCGGGCCGACGCGGTTGCCGGGCTGGTCGTCCTCGGCGCCATCGGCACCGGAATCGCGTACGTCCTCAACTACCGGATCATCCAGGACGACGGCCCGACCGTGGCCTCCACCGTCACCTACCTGCTGCCTGTCGTAGCCGTGATCCTGGGTTGGCTGGCCCTCGACGAAGCCATCACACCCGCCGTCCTGGCCGGCATCACCCTGGTTCTCCTCGGCGTCGCTCTCACCCGGAAGCCGAGCATCGGCCGAGCCACCTGATCGGCGCTCGAAATGCCGATTCTGTGTCGGGCCGGATCCCGATCCGGCCGATAGGTTTGGGCTGCCGCGCCCGTCTATCTGTCGACACCACCTGACTCGAAGGGGAGCACCCGATGGCAAAGGTCATCTCCACGCTGTTCATCTCGGCCGACGGTGTGGCCGAGATCGATCCCGATTGGCACTTTCCGTACTTTGACGAGAACATGGGCCGCGCCGCCGCCGAGGACTATGACGCCGCTGACGTGCTGCTCATCGGCCGTGAGACCTACGACAGCTTCGCCGGAGCCTGGCCCGACCGCGAGGCCGCGGGTGGGGACGACGCACCGTTCGCCAAGCAACTCGGGGACATGCGCAAGGTCGTCGTCTCGCGCCAGCCGCTGAAGTTCTCCTGGCGCAACTCCGAGCTGATCCAGGGCGATCTCCTCGATGCCGTCACCTCGCTCAAGGCCGATGTGGGCAGCAGAGGCATCCTGATCCCCGGGTCGATCTCCGTGGTGCAGCAACTACTCGCCGCGGGCCTGGTCGATGAACTGCGCCTGCTGGTGCATCCGGTGGCGGCGCGTAAGGGTCGCAGGCTGTTCGACGACGGCGACGCGCCGTACCACCTGACCATGACGGCGATGGAGGCGTTTCCGACGGGCGTGATCCGGGTGATCTACTCGCCGGCCGCAGCACCCGCCAAGGTCGGCTACGACGAGGTCACGGACCGCGTACCCGCAGGAAACCAGCCCTTCGGGGAGGGGTAGCCGCAACCGCCGGTCAGTCCAGCACGAACCGGGGTTCGCCGGTGAGGTCGAGGCGGGGGGTGATCGGGGTGGCGGCGTCGCGGGTCGCCGCAGCCTCGGCCACGCCCGGCAGGTCGCCGGCCGCGGCCACCTGGGCCAGGGAGACCATCGTCGGCGGGAGCATGTTCAGCTCCCCGGCCTCCGCCCGGGCCAGGGCGTCCGCCGGCCGAATCCACAGCGTGCGGTCGGCCTCACCGGAGACGTCCCGGGTCCGCTGCCCCTCCGGCAGCAGAGCCACGAAGAAGTACGTGTCGAAGCGGCGCGGCTCGAACTCCGGCGTGATCCATCGGCTCCACGGCAGCAGCCGGTCGGAGCGGAGGGTGAGCCCCCGGCCGGCCAGCAGGTCGGCGAAGCCGGTCCGGCGGGCCTCCAGATCCTGTCGGGCGGTCTCCCAGTCGTCGCCGCTCACGTCACCGACCACGGTGGCCGGGTCCGGGCCGGCCAGCAGCACGCCGGCCTCTTCGAACACCTCGCGGGCGGCGGCGCAGATCACCGCCTGCGCGGCGTCCGGGTCGAGGGCGAGGCGCTCGCCCCACTGGGCCGGTTCCGGGCCGGCCCAGTTCAGGTGTGTCTGCGAGTCGGAGCGGTCCACCCCGCCGCCGGGGAAGGCGTACATCCCGCCGAAGGCCATCGCGGCGACCCGGCGGATGACGTACACCTCGAAGTCGGCACCGGTGGGGCGGAGCAGCAAAACGGTGGCCGCGACCCGGGGCACGGCCGGCACGCCACCCTCGGCGCGGAACCGGCGAGCGTGCTCCACCAGGGCGGGGGGTGCGGCGAAACCGTCGATCGTCATCCCGCGAGCCTAGTTCCCGACCAATGGATCATCCTTCCGAGTGTGGGGCGGGCCGGGATAGCGTGCCGCCATGACGCGTTGGGGCATTCTCGCCACCGGGCACATCGCCGGCCAGTTCGCCGAGGATCTGCGGCTGGTGCCCGGGGCGGAGCTGGTCGCGGTCGGCTCGCGTACCCGGGAGAGCGCCGAGCTGTTCGCGGCCCGGCACGACGTCCCCCGGGCGTACGCCTCCTGGGCGGAGCTGGCCGCGGACCCGGACCTGGACGTGATCTACGTGGCGACCCCGCACGCCGCACACCACGAGGCGACCATGACCTGCCTGGCCGGCGGCAAGGCCGTGCTGGTGGAGAAGCCGTGCACGCTCGACCTGGCCACCAGCACCGAGCTGGTCGAGACGGCCGGCGCCCGAGGCCTCTTCCTGATGGAAGCCATGTGGATGCGGACCAACCCGATCATCCTGCGGGTCGTCGAGCTGATCGCGGAGGGAGCGATCGGTGAGGTGACCCACGTACGCGCCGACTTCGGGGTGGCCGGGCCGTTCCCGCCGGAGCACCGGATGCGGGCCCGGACGCTGGGCGGCGGCGCGCTGCTCGACCTCGGGGTCTATCCGGTGAGCCTGGCCCACCTGCTGCTCGGCGTGCCGCATCACGTGCGGGCATGGTCGAAGCTGAGCCCGGAGGGCGTGGACGAGAACACCGGCATCGTGCTCGGCTGGGACTCCGGCGCGGTGGCGACGCTGAGCTGCGGCATGGTCGGGGCCACCGCGATCACCGCCTCGATCACCGGAACGACCGGCCGGATCGACCTGCCCGAGCCGTTCTTCCGGCCGGGGTCGGCGGTACTGCACCGGCTCGGCGCCGAGCCGGAGATTATCCCGGCCGACCTGACCGGCGGCGGCTACCAGCATGAGGCCACCGAGGTGCAGCGCTGCCTGGCCGCCGGGCTGGTCGAGAGCCCGCTGGTGCCGCACTCCGCCACCCTCGAGGTGATGGCCCTCCTAGACGACATCCGCGCCCGTATCGGCGTCTCCTACGCGTGAGGGCTCCCTGCCCGGCGGCAGGGAGCCCTCACGGCGTCAGCCTCAGAACAGCGGGCGGACCACTAGGTACGCCAGGCAGGCGATCGCCGCTGCCGCCGGGAAGGTGATGATCCAGGCGATCACGATGTTGCCGGCCACGTTCCAACGGACCGCCGAGAGCCGCTTCGTCGAGCCGACACCCATGATCGCCGAGGTGATCGTGTGGGTGGTGGAGATCGGGGCGTGCAGCACCAGGGCGTTGAAGTAGAGCACCGCGCTGGCCACCGTCTCGGCCGCGAAGCCCTCCGGCGGGCCCAGGTCGATGATCTTCCGGCCGAGGGTACGGATGATCCGCCACCCGCCCGCGTAGGTGCCGGCCGCCAGCATGGCCGCCGAGGTCCAGAACACCCACTGCGGGATGTGGGTCTTGTCGGACTGGAAGCCACCGGTGTAGAGGGCCAGCACGATGATGCCCATGGTCTTGGCCGCGTCCTGCATACCGTGACCGACGGACATCGCGGCGGCGGAGAGGGTCTGCGCCCAGCGGAAACCTCGGTTGAGCTTGCCCGGCTGCCCCTTACGGAAGAGCCACAGGATCGCCAGCATCACCAGGAAGCCGAGCAGCAGGCCGACCACCGGCGAGACCACCATCGGGATGATGACCTTGTCGATGATGTTGCCCCACTGCACGACGCCGTCGGCGGCGAAGAGGGTCGCCCCGACCAGGCCGCCGAAGAGGGCGTGCGAGGAGGACGACGGCAGGCCGAAGTACCAGGTGATCAGGTTCCAGGCGATCGCGCCGAGCACGCCGGCGAAGACCACCCCGAGGCTGGTCACTCCGGTGGGCAGGGTGATCAGGCCGTCGCCGACCGTCTTGGCCACCCCGGCGCCGAAGTGCGCGCCGACGAAGTTGCCGACGGCGGCAAGGGCGAGGGCGACCCGGGGGGTCAGCGCGCGGGTGGAGACGCTCGTGGCGATGGCGTTGGCCGCGTCGTGGAAGCCGTTCGTGTAGTCGAACGCCATCGCGACCACGATCACCGCCAGCACGGCGATGAGTTCGGGACTCACGGGCTCAGGACTCCTTGACCGCGATGGTCTCGACCGTGTTGGCCACGTGCTCGAAGGAGTCGCAGGCGGCCTCCAGCTCGTCGGCCACCTCCTTCATCTTCAGCACGGTCAGCGCGTCGTACTCGCCGGAGAAGAGGCGGACGAGCAGCATCCGGTACGCCTGGTCACCCTCGTTCTCGAGGCGGTTGCACTCGATCCAGTAGGGCTCGAGGTTCTTCATCGACCGCAGCTGCGGCATCGCCTCGGCAGTCAGCTTGGCCTGCTGGTCCAGCACGCTCACCAGCTCGTGCAGCTCGCGCGGCAGCGCGGGGAGCTTGGTCAGGCCGTACAGGTAGAGCAGGTTGCCGACCGCCTCCAGGTGGTCCATCACGTCGTCGAGCAGCGAGCCCAGCCGGTAGATGTCCTCCCGATCGAACGGGGTGATGAAGGTAGAGTTGATCTTCTTGTACAGCTCGTGGGTGATCTGGTCGCTGTCGTGCTCGACCTCGGTCAGCCGCTCGCTGACCGACTGCACGTCGACCCCGGGCAGTGCCAGCTCGTTGAGGAGTTCGGTTCCCCGCACCAGGTTCTGCGCAGCCCTGGTGAAGAGCTCGTAGAAGGCGCCCTCGGTGGGACGGAAGGAAAACTTCACAGCACGGACCTCGTCGTGTCGGTGGAAGGGTGGCCGCCGCCCCACTGGGCGCCTGCAGAGGGCATGCTAGGGACCACCCGTGACCTTGCATTAGCCGGCCCACCCCTGGTCAAAGCCGATTTACCGGCCGTTCACCCGCTGTTCACCTTCACCTTTTGGCACGCCTAGGCCCGCAGCCGCTCGCGCTCCCGCTCCACGTCGAAATCGGCGGCCGGATACCCCAGATCGAACGCGTCGAACGTTTCCCGCAGCAGGTGGGCCACCGCCCAGTCGCGGTACCACTTCCGGTCCGCCGGCACCACGAACCAGGGCGCGGCGTCCGTGTCGCACCGCCGCAGCGCCTCGGCGTACGCGGCCTGGTAGTCGTCCCACCGGGCCCGGGAGTCCAGGTCGCTCGGGCTGTACTTCCAGTACTTCGTCGGGTCGTTGAGCCGCTCCATCAGCCGCTCGCCCTGCTCGACGTACGAGATGTGCAGCATCACCTTGACCAGGGTGATCGAGTTGTCGGCCAGGTCCCGCTCGAACGCGTTGATGACGTCGTAGCGGCTTCGCCAGGTGGTCTCGTCCACCAGTGACTCGACCCGGGCGATCAGCACGTCCTCGTAGTGCGAGCGGTTGAAGATCCCGACGTACCCGGGCGGCGGCAGGGCACGCCGGATCCGCCAGAGGAAATCGTGCCGCAGCTCCTCTTCCGTGGGCGGCCCGAACGAGCAGATGTGCAGGCGGCGTGGGTTCATCGCACCGGCCACCCGCTTGATCGTGCCATCCTTGCCGCCGCAGTCGATCGACTGGAGCACCAGCAGCACCCGGCGGGGGCGCTCGCCGGCCAGGTCGACGCCGGCCTGGCTCGGGGTACTGGTCGGCGCCTGCGGGCCGGCTGCCTGTTTCGCAGACGCGTACAGCATCTCCTGCTGCCGGCCGAGCCCCGCGCCGAGCAGCTCGACCTGCCTGCGCGCCCACTTCCGGCGGCGCTGCCCGCCACCGGCCGCCGCCGGCAGCCCCGGCGTCGACCGGGGGTCGACGGCCGTCAGATCAACCACCCCGCTGCCCGGCGCCACCCGCAGCAGCTCCTGCATCGACCCGCCCTCGGGTCGCGCCACCTCATCGACTCCGCTCATCCCCCGATCCTCGCCCACCTCGCCCACCTCCGCCTCCCGAGCATCCGAGTCGGAGGCGGACGCCAGCTGGCCGCCGCGCTGGTGAGGCCGGCTCAGACCACCAGGGCCAGCCATTTTCGGTACGACGTGGCGAACGGCTCGGTGCCGTCGTCGAGCGCGTCGAGGAGCCAACGGGCCGCGGCCTCCGCCTCGACGACCAGGTCGTCCGGGTAGCCGAAGCGGGCCCGGTGCTCGGCGAACTCGTCCTCGTCGCGCAGTTCCACGATGCCGGTCTCCCGGCGGCGCACCACGTCCAGGTCGAGGTCGATCAGGTGGACGGTGCGCTCGTCCTCCCACCGGGCGGGGGTGGTGATGTCGCAGTAGACCTCACTGGTCCGCGGCGGCGGGTTGAACATCCCGGTCCACCAGCCGTGCCGCGGCACCAGCAGGACGAACGGGATCTGCTCGACCGAGGGCCGGCCGTGGTAGACCGATTCGGTGCCCTTCGGCACACCGAGCCAGACGCCGAGGTCGTCCTCGGCGAGCCGGCGGGCCGGGTAGTCGCGGTGGGCGCTGCCGTCGTACTTGCGGTAGATCACGCGGACCACATCGCTCGGCATGACTGGCACCTTAGCCGATTTCGGCCACTCGGCGCTGTCGGCAGGTAACCGGACGCGATCCCACCCCGGGCCGCGCCACGACGCGGATCGGCGCGGCCGCTGTCGGCGGCGGCGGGTACGGTCGCACGGTGACCCTGCCCCGTACCGCCACCGGTCCCGCCCCGAAGAAGAAGCGCCGGGGCAGCCGGCCCAGCGGCGGGGAGCTGCTGGCCGCGGCGATCGGCGCGGTCCCCGGCGGCGCGACCCGCCCGGGCCAGCAGCAGATGACCGAGGCGATCGAACAGAGCATCGCCTCCGGCGAGCACCTGCTGGTCCAGGCGGGCACCGGCACCGGCAAGTCGCTGGCCTACCTGGCCCCGGCGCTGACCGTGGACGGCCCGGTGGTGATCTCCACCGCCACCCTGGCGTTGCAGTCCCAGCTGGTCGACCACGACCTGCCTCGGCTGGCCGATGCGGTGGAGCCGCTGCTCGGCCACCGTCCCACCTTCGCGGTGCTGAAGGGCCGGCACCACTACCTCTGCCTGGCCCGGCTGGACAACTCCGTCGAGGAGGAGCCCGGGGACACCCTCTTCGACGCGCCCCGGCCCGGCGGCGGCACCGGGTGGCTCGGCGAGGCGGGCCGGCTGGGCAAGCAGGTCCAGCGGCTGCGTGACTGGGCGGAGGAGACCGTCACCGGCGACCGGGACGAGCTGGACCCGGGCGTGGACGACCAGGTCTGGCGGACCGTCTCGATGCCGGCCCGGGAGTGCGTAGGCGCGGCCCGCTGCCCGTTCGGTCAGGAGTGCTTCGCCGAGGCGTCGCGGGCCCGGGCGCGCGAGGCCGACCTCGTCGTGACCAACCACAGCCTGCTCGCCGTCGACATGCTCGCCGGCCGGCACATCGTGCCGCCGCACCGGCTGCTCATCGTGGACGAGGCGCACGAGTTGGCCGACCGCGTCTCGTCGGCGGCCCAGGCCGAGCTGGTTCCCGAGCTGATCGACCGGTCCACCCGCCGGGCCCGGCCGCTGCTCCGCCCGGAGCTGGCCGATCGGCTCACCGAGGCCGGCGACGCCCTCGCGGTCGGGTTGGGCGAGACGCCGGCCGGGCGGCTCACCGCCGGCCTGCCACCGGCGCTGCGCGAGGCCTGCACCCTGCTGGACGGGGCGACCCGGGCCGCGCTGGAGGCGATCGGCGACGTCAAGTCCGACGACCCGGACCCGGTCCGCAAGCAGCAGGCCAAGGCGGTGCTGGACGAGCTCTCCGCCACCGCGCAGCGGCTGCTGGAGGAGGCGGACCACGACGTGGCCTGGGTGGAGAAGCCGGAGCAGGGCAACCGCCGAGCCCTGGTGGTCGCGCCGCTCTCCGTCGCCGGCACCCTCGCCGACCACCTGTACGACGAGCGTACGGTGGTCGCCGCCTCGGCCACCCTGGCGCTGGGCGGTCGCTTCGACACGGTGGCCCGCTCGCTGGGGCTGGAGGCGCCGCCGCCCGGCCCGCCGTCCCCGGCCGCCGCCGCGCTGGCCGCCACGGCCGCCGGCCGTCCCCAATCCGGGGTCGCGGACACTGCGGACCAGCGGGCCGCAACCGGCACGGCACCGGCCACCGAGGGTCCCGGCTGGCGTTCGCTCGACGTCGGCTCGCCGTTCGACTACGCCCGGCAGGGCATCCTGTACGTCGCCGCGCACCTGCCCCGCCCCAGCGTCTCCGGGCTGCCCGAGGCGGCCGGCGAGGAGCTGCTGGCGCTGGTCGGTGCGCTCGGTGGGCGTACCCTCGGGCTCTTCTCGTCGCGCCGGGCCGCGCAGCAGGCGGCGGAGCTGCTCCGCGCGCGGACCGACCTGCCGGTGCTGCTCCAGGGTGAGGAGGCGCTGCCGCTGCTGGTCCGTCGGTTCCGGGAGGAGCGGGAGAGCTGCCTGTTCGGGGTGATGTCGCTCTGGCAGGGGGTGGACGTGCCCGGTGAGTCCTGCCAGCTCGTGGTGATCGACCGGTTGCCGTTCCCGCGGCCGGACGAGCCCCTCGCCGCGGCCCGCGCGGCGGCGGTGGACGCCGGCGGGGGCTCCGGCTTCGCCGCGGTCAGCGTGCCGATCGCGGCGGTCCGGCTGGCTCAGGGCGTGGGCCGGCTGATCCGGGCGACCGGCGACCGGGGGGTGGTGGCGGTGCTCGACTCCCGGCTGGAGACGGCCCGCGGCTACGGCCCGTTCCTGCGGCGCTCTCTCCCGCCGTTCTGGTACACCACTCGGGCGGACGTGGCCCGGGGCGCGCTGGAGCGCCTCGCCAAGTCCTGACCACCACCCGCCGGGCCCGGCGTCAGGGGGCCTGGGAGGCGACCACCACAGCGTCCGGCGGGGTGTCCGGCACGGTGCGGGCGGCGAGCCGGCGGACCGCGGTGTTGAGCACCGCGATCAGCGGCACCGCGACCACCGCGCCGGCGATGCCGGCGAGGATCACAGCGGCCGCGATCCCGATGATCACGGCGAGCGGGTGGATGGCCACCGCCCGCCCCATGATCAACGGCTGGAGCACGTGCCCCTCCACCTGCTGCACGGCGATCACCGCACCGAGGATTATCAACGCGGTCACCGGGCCGCTGTCGACCAGCGCCACCAGCACGGCCACCACACCGGAGAGCGCCGCACCGACGATCGGGATGAACGCCCCGAGGAAAACCAACGCGGCCAGCGGGAACGCGAACGGGATGTGGAAGATGACCAGGAAGATGCCGATGCCGACGGCGTCGATGAAGGCGACCAGCACGGTGGCCCGGACATACGCGCCCAGCGTCGCCCAGGAGGCCCGACCGGCGTCGTCGACCTTCCACCGGGCGGCCACCGGCAGCAGCCGGACCAGGAAGCGCCAGATCTTGTTGCCGTCACGGAGGAAGAAGAAGGTCGCGAAAAGCACCAGGACGACCCCGGTCAGCACCTCGGCCAGCGTCGCCGTGGCGGAGAGCGCGCTGGTGGTGACCGTCCTGGAGTTACCGCTTATCCAGGTCTGCACCTCGTCGATGTAGTGGTTGAGCTGATTGTCCGAGACGTGCAGCGGGCCGGTCTTGAGCCAGGTCTGGATCTGCCGGACGCCCTGCGACGCCTTGTCGCTCAGCTGTGGCAGGCCGTCGATGAACTCGTTCACCACCAGGGTCAGCGTGCCGACCACCGCGGCCAGGCCGCCGACCAGCACCACACCGGTTGCCAGTGAGCGCGGAAAACGGGCCTTGAGCAGCCAGCCGACGGCCGGGGCGAGCAGCGCCGAGAGCAGCAGCGCGATCGCCAGTGGGATGATCACGATGCGGACCGTGCCAATGATCCTGAGCAGCGCCCAGGCCACGATGCCGATCGCGATCAACCGCCAGGACCAGGCCGCTGCGATCCGCAGCGCGTGCGGCACGTCCGCATCGTCCTGGCTGATGATCGACGGGTGCGGGGCGAACGGTGGCTCGGCGGCCGGGCTCGGAGCCGCCCCGGCGCCCGAGGAGGCCGGGCCTGGCGCAGACGGCGAGGCGACGTCGGACTCCCCCGACGGTTTACCGGACCCGGCCCGGTCGGCCCGGGCCGACACGCGGCCGGACTCGTACGCGCGGCGGAGCCGTCCGCGCATCCGCTCGAAGCGGCTCAAACGCACCTCCCGCAAACCTGGTCCGCCCACGAACAGGGGGGACAGGATAGTCGTTCGTACCACCCTAGGTCGGCTCCGCCACACATTGCCCGTCTCCGTTCCCACCAACCACGCCGACGATCGACCATGGCGCACGCGGTAGCGTCTTCGCGTGACCGCCGACCAGAACCTCGACTCGGGCCTGCCGATCCGTCTACTGCACGACCGCGTGCTGGTGCGGACGGAGAACGGCGAGGGTGAACGCCGGTCCACCGCCGGCATCGTGATCCCGGCCACCGCTGCCGTGGGCAAGCGGCTGGCCTGGGCGACCGCGGTGGGGGTGGGCCCGAACGTACGCTCCATCGTCTCCGGGGACCGGGTGCTCTTCGACCCCGACGACCGCTCGGAGGTCGAGCTGCACGGCCGGGCGTACGTGCTGCTGCGCGAGCGCGACGTACACGCGGTCGCCGCCGAGCGGGTGGAGAAGGAGCCCACCGGCTCGACCGGCCTCTACCTCTAGATTCGGCCCGACCCACCCCCGGCCGCCGTTTGCGTCACTGCCCGGCGGGAAAACCCAGGCACCTCAGCGCCCTGGGGAGGGACCATGCCGATTGTGCTCAAAAAGCTACTGGCCTGGGGACTCGTCGCGTTCCTGATCTACTTCGTGGCCTTCCGTCCGGACGGCGCCGCCCAACTGGTCCGGACGATCGGGGCGGGCCTGATGGCCATCGCCCAGGGCATCAGCGACTTCCTCAGCACCATGATGACCTGACCGCCCGGCGGGCCCGTTTCGGGCGCCGGGTGGCGGATCAGGCACCGGGTGGCGGATCAGACGCCGGGCGGCCAAGGCGCCCCGGGTCCCGAGCCGTACCAGCCGGGCGGACCGTAGGCGGCCGGGTATGCCGGGGGCGGCGGCGGGGCGAGCACCACCGGGATCGGCACGACCGGCTCGTCCGGGGCCTCCACCGCCCGCCGCGAGCCGTCCGGGAAGCGCAGGTGGTAGCGCTCCCCGTCCCAGACTCCGACCGGCGCCTGCGGATCCCGGCCCACGAAGAACGCCCGGTACGCAGCGATCGAGTCCAGCAGCTCGCGTTCCTCCCGCGCCGTTCGCTCCCGATCGGCCGGTTTCCGGTCCAGCCCCCGGCGCATCCCGTCGCGCAGCAGCGCCAGCCGGGTCGCGGCGAACTGGTAGCCCCGCATCGCGTGCGCCCCGCCGTCGCCGGCCACCCGCCGGGCCCAGGTACGCGCGGCGTGCCGCCGGCCGAGACTGCCCAGGGCCGCCACCTCCGGCGGGGTGAGCCAGCCGGCCCGGACGTAGTCCGGCAGGGTGCGTTCGGTGAGCCGCCCCTCCCAGGCGCGCAACCAGACCGCCAGCCCCACCGTCGCGAAGAAGATCGGCACCATCACGCCGAGGTAGCCGTACAGGGCGATCACCGGCTGCCCGGTGCTGGCGACCAACGAGGGCAGCAGGTTCCAGGTGCCGTGCAGCATCATCGCCACCAGCAGGCCGGCGATCGGGGCGAGGACGCGGACCCGTCGGTCGGCGGTACGGGCGGCGACGCCCAGCCCCACCCCGGTCATCGAGGTGAACAGCGGGTGGGCGAAGCCGAAGAGCAGGATCCGGACGATGAAGATGGCGATCACCTGCTGGGTGCCGGTGGCCGGGCCGTACTCCTGGACGCCGGCGCGGTAGCCGTACCCGCCGAGGTAGAGGATGTTCTCCACCATGGCGAAGCCGATCGCGGAGAGTCCGCAGTAGACCAGCCCGTCGGTGATCCCGGAGAACTCCCGGCGCCGGAAGATCAGCAGCAGGATCGGGCCGGCCGCCTTGGTCAACTCCTCGATGAACGGGGCGACCAGCACGGCGGTCAGCGCCGCCGGCAGCCCCAACTGCTTGAGCAGGCCGACAGAGTTCTCGTTGACCACCAACGCGATCGACGTCGCGACGAACGCGCCCCAGACAAAGCAGAAGATCAGATACGGCATCGGCTCCGGTTCGTACCGGTCCAGCCAGAGGAAGCAGGCGACGAGCACCGGCACCGGCAGGATCGCCGCGATCACACCGACCAGCAGGGCCTGCGGGCCGAGCCCGGTGCCGAGCGTGTAGAGAATGAAGGTCGCGCCGGCGGCGATCACCAGCACCAGCCCGACGAGCGCCACGATCCGCCACCACTTCAACCGGCGCGACGGCCTCCCGGGGGTCGACGACCCCGGCGGCGGCAGCGGGGGCGCGGACGGCGGCGGCAGGGCTCCGCCGGGCGGGGTGTCGGCCATGCCGCCAGCGTAGTCACCCACGGCGCTGCCGTTCGGCCGCATCGCCCACCTGTGGGCGTGGGTCAGCCGACGGGCGGGGCGGTGGGTCGGGGTTCGGGCTGGCCGCCCGTGCGCCGCTCCCGTTCACCGAAGGACTGCCGGATCAGCCGGTTCGCCTCCTCCTGATCGATGCCGGAGGCCACCAGCAGGTCGCTCGCCGCGGTGCGGACCTGCGCGATCACCACGCTGCCCGAGAAGCCGACCCCGTCGACGTACGCGCGGCCGGCCTCGCTGACCGCGCGCAGCGACCGCTCCCGGGCCTTCTCCGGCTCCTGCCCGGCGGCGAACTCGTGCCGGAGCAGGCGTACCGACTCGGCGAGGTGGGCGATCGCGTCGGGCATCGGCTCCGGGATGGGCTCCTCGTCCTCGATCAGGGTGACCGACCGACGGATGAGGGTGCCGCTGTTGCGCATCGCCCGGTCGATCGGCTCGGCCGCGTCGGCGTAGTGCGTCAGCTCGCCGCGCCGGTGCCAGCGGGCCGGCGAGATGGTGGCGGTCTCCTTGGCGCCCTCGATCGCCTCATCGAGCGCGGCCAGCTCCCCCTTGTTCTCCCGAAGCCGGAACAGCGCCCGCTGCGTGGCGTCCCGGTCCCGTCTGCGCAGCGCCTCCGCGCAGGCGTCCAGCTGATCGGCGAGCAGGTCCAACGCCGGCCGGGCGGCCCGGTTGATCACGCGTAACGGGTTCAGCGGCAGCAGGATCGAGGTGACCAGCAGCGCGATGCCGCCGCCGACGGCCGCGTCGATGAAGCGGGGAACCTCCAGGTTTTTCGTGGACGGGCTCAGTGTCACGATCAGCACGGCGGTGGCCGCCGCCTGGATCACCACGGACACGCTCGCGCCGGCGAAGATGCTCAGCACGATCGCCGCGGTCACCACCAGACCGAGCTGCCAGGCGCCGGTGCCGAGGACGTAGACCAGGCCGTCACCGAGCAGCACCCCGATGGCCACCCCGGCGATCAGCTCCACGGTCCGGCGGGTCCGCTGGCCGACGGAGGCGGCCAGGGTGCCCACCGCGGAGATCGGGGCGAACACCGGTTGCGGGTTGCCGAGCACCCGGTGGGAGAACAGGTAGGACAGGGCGGCGGCGAGACCCGCCTGGACCGCGAGACCGGTCACGGTACGCACCCGGTGCAGCCGGTCGTGCCAGGTGGCCTTGCCCCGGTTCCGGAGCTCGTCCATCGCCTCGCCGACCCGAGCCGCGTCGACGTCGACCAGCCCTTCCCGGATCGGGGCACGCCGCAGGAAAGACAGTCGTCGGTCCCGGGCCACGGCCATGGTCCGGGACTACCCGGCCCGCACCCGCTGAATCCTCCGGTGCGCCGTCAGGTCGTCGTGGTCCGGTCCGCCGCGAAGCCGCGGACGTCCGGGGCGCCCAGCCGGGCCGCGTCCGCGGCGATGTCGTCGGGCATCAGCTGCGACCGCCGCTCGGCCTCCACCCGCGCCCGGTAGTGGGCCACCTCGCGGGCCCGGATGGCCTCGTCCCAGCCGAGCACCGCGCCCATCAGCTCCGCGGCGTGCTCCGCCGATTCCAGGCCGCGGTGGCTGGTCTCGAAGGAGATCCGGGTACGCCGGGTAAGCACGTCCTCCAGGTGCAGCGCCCCCTCGGCGCGGGCCGCGTACGTCACCTCGGCGGCCAGGTATTCCGGGGCGCCGGCCAGCGGTGAGCCGAGCAGCGGATCGGCGTCGATCAGGGCGAGCAGGTCGCGGGTGAGGGTGCCGTACCGCTCCAGCAGGTGCTCGACGACCCCGACCGGCAGCCCGTGCCGGCGGGCCAGGTCGGCCCGGTCCCGCCACATCGCCGCGTACCCGTCGGCGCCCAGCAGCGGCAGGTCGGCGGTGCGCGACCGGCGTGCCCCGCCCAGCCGGTGCCCGGCCCGGTCGACCACATCCGAGGCCATCACCCGATACGTCGTGTACTTGCCGCCGGCGACGAGGAGCAGGCCGAGCATCGGCTCGACGACGGCGTGCTCCCGGGACAGCTTCGAGGTGGAATCCGCCTCGCCGGCCAGCAGCGGGCGCAGCCCGGCGTACACGCCCTCGATGTCGTCGGTGGTCAGCGGCCGGTCCAGCACCGTGTTGACCTGCTCCAGCAGGTAGTCGATGTCGCGGGCGGTGGCCGCCGGGTGCGACCGGTCCAACTGCCAGTCGGTGTCGGTGGTGCCGATGATCCAGTGACCGCCCCACGGGATCACGAAGAGCACGCTGCGGGCGGTACGCAGGATCAGCCCGGTCTCGCCGGTGATCGCCGAGCGGGGCACCACCAGGTGCACGCCCTTGGACGCCCGGACCCGCAGCCCGGGGCGCAGCCCGACGTCGTTGAGCATCCGCGACATGTCGTCGCTCCACACGCCGGTCGCGGCGATCACCGTACGGGCGTGCACCTCGAACTCGGCGTCCGGCGAGCCGGCGGGCGCCTCCAGGTCGCGGACCCGGACCCCGGTGACCTCGCGGGCCTGCCGGATCAGGCCGACCGCCCGGGCGCTGGTGACCACGGTCGCCCCGAGGCTGGCCGCCGTCCGGGCCAGCGTCACCACCAGACGCGCGTCGTCGACCTGCCCGTCGTAGTAGCGGATCGCCCCGGCGAGCCGGTCGGCCCGCAGGCTCGGGAAGGCCCGGCGAGTGCCCTCGCGGGTCAGGTGCCGGTGCAGCGGCATGCCCCGCCCGCCGCCGAACACTCCGGCGAACGCGTCGTAGGCGGCCACACCGGCGCCGTAGTAGGACCGGCGGAACACCCGCCCCGGCAGGTCGCGCAGCCCACCCTCGGCGGGCAGCGGGACCAGGAACGGCACCGGGCGCACAAGGTGCGGGGCGAGCCGGGTGGCGAGCAGCCCGCGCTCGGTGAGCGCCTCGTGGACCAGGTGGAACTCCAACTGCTCGAGGTAGCGCAGGCCACCGTGGATGAGCTTGCTGGACCGGCTGGAGGTGCCTGCGGCGAAGTCCCGCGCCTCCACCAGGGCCACCTTGAGCCCCCGGGACGCGGCGTCGAGGGCGGCACCGGCCCCGGTCACCCCACCGCCGATGACCAGCACGTCGAACCGCTCGGCGCGGAGTCGGCGCAGGTCGTCGGCGCGGCGCTCGACGGAGAGCTGACCGGCCGCGGATCGGGACACGTTGGGGTCGCGCACCCGTCCACCGTAGCCGCCCCACCCCCCAGGCGACATGTGCCGACAAGCCGTACGGTGAGGGGTCATGGAGATACCGCCCGCCGCGACGCCGGTACCCGCCCGCCGCGAGCCCGGGCCGTGGCCGGTGGTCGCGGCGGTGCTCGTCGGCGGCTGGGCCGTCCTGGTGACCGTGTCGAGCCAGGTCGTCGGCTGGGCGGTCGATCAGTTGGTGCTGGTCGAAGGCCTGCACCGAGCGGTGTGGATGTGGCCGGTGGTCGCGCTGGCCACCGTGCTGCTGGTAGGCGCGCCCAGCCTCGGGCTCGCGCTGCTGCCCCGCGCTCCGGCGGTCCGGGCGACCGGCCGCGCCTGGCTGGGCGCGACGCTCGTGCTGGGCGCGCTGACCCTGCTGCGCACGGTGCCGCCCGTGCACAAGGAGGCCTACCTGGCGGCACTGGCCGCCACCGCCGCCGCGCTCACGCTGCTCGTCGGTCGGTTGTCGCGCCCTCGCCGGGACGCCGAGACGCCCGCAACTTCGGGGGAGTTGCTGCCTCGGGAAGCCGACAGGCAGCAAGTTCCCCGAAGTTCTGCAGATCTTGGCAGGCCCCGCCTGGGCCCGGTGGCCCTGCTTGCGATCGCCGCCGGGTTGGCGTCGCTGGTGCCCTGGGCGTGGGTGGGCGCGCTCGGTGGGGCGCTGGAGACGCTGCTCGCCGGCCTCGCCGCCGCCGCGCTCGGCGCCCTCGCCGGGGCGCTGCTCGACGCCCCGTTCTGGGCCCGGTTCGCGGTCGGCGCGCCACCCCGACCAGCCCGGCTGGTACTGGTCGGCGGGCTGGTCGCCGGGGTCACCCTGGTGCCGCTGGCCGGCGCGGCCGGGCAGTCCGGGGCGCAGTTGCCGGCCCTGGTGCTGCTGCCGCCGCTCGGTTTCGTGCTGGGCGCGCTGGAGGCCGCGGCCCGCCGCTCCGGCCGGTCGGCGGGTCGCGCCCCGGCCCGCTGGCTGGTCGGGCTCGCGCTGGCCGGGCCGCTCGCCTTCGCCGACCCGGAGGAGATCACCGTTCTGCTGACGGGCAGTCGCGACGTCCCCTACTGGGTCGCCGTGGGGTCCGGCGCCGCGTTCGCCGTCGCGGTGCTGCTCGCCATCGCGTACGGCGTCCTGCTCGCCCGGCCACGCGCGGGCTCGCCCCGGCGCGGGGCGGCCGGCCTGACCGCCGCGGCCCTGCTCGCCGCCGTGGCCGTGGTGTACGTCGTCCCCGGCCACCCCGGCCTGTACGGGGAACGGCTGCTGGTGGTGCTGCGCGAGCAGGCCGACCTGACCGGGCTCCCGACCGGCGCGGCGGGGCGCGAAGGGCGGAACGTCCGCGCCGCGGAGGTCTATCGGCGGCTGGTGGCCACCGCCGACCGTACCCAGGGCGACCTGCGCCGGAAGCTGACCCGGCTGCACCTGCACCCGACGCCGTACTACCTGGTCAACGCCATCGAGACGGACGGCGGCCCGGGGGTCCGCGCCTGGCTCTCCGCCCGGCCGGAGGTGGCCCGGGTGCTGATCAGCCAGCGGCTGCGCCCGCTTCCGGCGATGGCGCCCCCGGCCCGGGGCAGCCAGCCGGCGCCCACCGGTCCGGTCTGGAACGTGTCGTTGATCGGCGCGGACCGGGTCTGGTCGGAGCTGGGCGTGACCGGCTCGGGGATCGTGGTCGGCACGTCGGACTCCGGGGTGGACGGCCGGCACCCGGCGCTGGCCGCCGGCTTCCGGGGCGGCGACGACTCCTGGTATGACCCGTGGGAGCACCGGCGCACGCCCGGCGACCGGGACGGTCACGGCACCCACACGATCGGCAGCGCGGTGGGCCGGAACGGGATCGGCGTGGCTCCCGGCGCGCAGTGGGTGGGCTGCGTCAATCTGGACCGCAACCTGGGCAGCCCCGCCCACTACCTCGACTGTCTCCAGTTCATGCTGGCCCCGTTCCCGGCCGGCGGGAACCCGTTCACCGATGGCCGGCCGGACCGCGCGCCCGACGTGCTGACCAACTCGTGGGGCTGCCCGCCGATCGAGGGCTGCGACCCGGGGGCGTTGCGACCGGCAACCGCGGCGCTCGCCGCCGCCGGCATCCTGCTGGTGGTCGCCGCCGGCAACAGCGGCCCGCACTGCGGCTCGGTCACCGACCCGCCGGCCCCGTACGCCGACGTGCTGACGGTCGGGGCGGTCGACCGGGCGCGCCAACTCACCGGCTTCTCCAGCCGGGGCCCGGCCGCCGGTGGTCTCGCCAAGCCGGACCTGGTCGCGCCCGGGGCCGGGGTGCTGTCGGCGTTCCCTGGGGGCGGCTACGCCACCCTTGACGGCACCTCGATGGCGACCCCGCAGGTGGCGGGGGTGGTGGCGCTGATGTGGTCGGCGAACCCGGCGCTCATCGGCGACCTGGCCCGCACCCGGCAGATCATCCTCGACACCGCCACCTCCGCCGGCACACCCCCCGGCACCGAGCAATGCGGTGGCACCCAAAACCTGACCGGTGCCGGCCTGGTCGACGCCGACGCCGCCGTCCGCGCCGCGATGAAAGCAGGGGCCCCTTCGTAGCGCCTCCGGCCCCTGTTGACACCCCCGACCGGTCAGGCGGTGCCGGACGGGCGCGGGATGGCCTAGGGTCGGCCACCATGGACGTCGAGATCATCGAGCTGGGCCAGGACCGCCTGCCGGCGGTCGTCGACCTCTGCCGGCGGGCCCTCGACCTGCCCGAGGACGCGGCCGAGGCTCCGGCCATCGTGGACGCCCTCGCCGCTCGGGCGCCCGCCGGCCGCCCGGTGCTGCGGCTCGGGGCGGTACGCGGCGCCGAGCTGATCGGCGTACTCATCGGCTCGGTGTCGCAGCGGGATTCGCGCCTCGGCCACGTCGACCTGCTGGCGGTGGCACCGGAGGTGCGCCGCCAGGGCGTCGGGCGGGCCCTGCTGGCCGAGGCGGAGCGGCCCCTGGCCGGGCTCGGCGCGGCCGAACTGCTGCTCGCCGGAAACCCGCCGTACTACGCCTGGCCGGGCATCGACGTGCGGTACACCCCGGCGGTCTGTGCCGCGCTGCGGCTCGGCTACCGGCAGGACCGTACGGCGTGGAACATGACGGCGGACCTAGCGGCGGGGTCGGCGGCGTTGCGCCCGACGGACGCTGCCGAGCGCCGGCTGGCCGACGGGGGCGTGACGGTGCGCCGGGCCGAGTCGGCCGACCTGCCGGCGCTGGCCGCCTTCGCCCGCGCCACCTTCGGCGGGGCCTGGGACGCCGAACTGGCCGGCTCGCTGGGCCGACCGGACGCGGGTGCGCACCTGGCCGAGCGGGACGGCGAGATCCTGGGCTTCGCCGCGTACGGCTCGTCCCGGCCGGGCTGGTTCGGGCCGATGGGCACGGCTCCGGCGGCCGAGGGCTCGGGCATCGGCGGGGTGCTGCTGCGGCGCTGCCTGCGCGACCAGGCGGCGACCGGCCTCGGGTCGGCGCAGATCGGCTGGGTGGGCCCGGTGCCGTTCTACGCGAACGCGGCGGGAGCGTGCATCGAGCGGGTGTTTTTCCTGTACCGCAAGGCGTTGACCGGACAGGAATGACTAAAAGAGCGAAAGGTGCATAGACACCTATAATGCCATTCCGGCCCGCCGGTCATTGACCGCCGCCTACGGTCATGCGTAGAGGAGGCAGGCCATGACGACGGATGACGAATTGACCGGCGACCCGCCGGCGAGCTGGCGCCCGATCGGTGAGCTCCCCGGCCAACTGCCGTTCGACCGGCTCGACTACGGCGACGCCGAGCAGTTGGCGGAGATGGCCCGCGTCGACGAGCCCACCGCCGAGGAACCGCTGCAACTGGTGGACGAGCCGATCCGCATCGCGCCCCCCTACGACCGGACCCACAAGCGGCGCAACCAACGGCCGCTGCCGACGTGAGCAGACGAAGAGGGGCGGACCGCTGACGCGGCCCGCCCCTCTCGGTGGAGCTGGACTCAGAAGTCCATGTCCCCGCCACCCGGGCCAGCCGGGGCGGCCGGGGTCTTCTCCGGCTTGTCCGCCACAACGGCCTCGGTGGTGAGGAACAGCGCGGCGATCGACGACGCGTTCTGCAGCGCGGAACGGGTCACCTTGGCCGGGTCGATGATGCCCGACGCGAGCAGGTCCACGTACTCGCCGGTCGCGGCGTTGAGGCCGTGACCCGGCTCGATGTTGCGGACACGCTCGACGACGACGCCACCCTCCAGGCCGGCGTTGACGGCGATCTGCCGCAGCGGGGCGTCCAGCGCGATCTTGACGATCTGGGAGCCGGTCGCCTCGTCGCCGGTCAGGTCCAGCTTGTCGAAGGCGGTCTTGCCGGCCTGCACCAGCGCGACGCCACCACCCGGGACGATGCCCTCCTCGACGGCCGCCTTCGCGTTGCGGACGGCGTCCTCGATGCGGTGCTTACGCTCCTTCAGCTCGACCTCGGTGGCCGCGCCGACCTTGATCACCGCAACGCCGCCGGCCAGCTTGGCCAGCCGCTCCTGCAGCTTCTCGCGGTCGTAGTCGGAGTCGCTCTTCTCGATCTCGGCCCGGATCTGGTTGACCCGACCCTGGATCTGCTCGGCGTCGCCGGAGCCGTCGACGATGGTGGTCTCGTCCTTGGTCACCACGACCTTGCGGGCGCGGCCCAGCATGTCGAGGCCGACGGCGTCCAGCTTGAGGCCGACCTCCTCGCTGATGACCTGGCCACCGGTGAGGATGGCGATGTCGGCCAGCATGGCCTTGCGGCGGTCACCGAAGCCCGGCGCCTTGACGGCGACCGACTTGAAGGTGCCGCGGACCTTGTTGACCACGAGGGTGGCCAGGGCCTCGCCCTCGATGTCCTCGGCGATGATCAGCAGCGGCTTGCCCGACTGCATGACCTTCTCCAGGATCGGGAGCAGGTCCTTCACCGACGAGATCTTGCTGTTGACGATCAGGAGGTACGGGTCGTCGAAGACGGCCTCCATACGCTCCGGGTCGGTCATGAAGTAGGCGGAGATGTAGCCCTTGTCGAAGCGCATACCCTCGGTGAGCTCCAGCTCCAGGCCGAAGGTGTTGCTCTCCTCGACGGTGATGACGCCTTCCTTGCCGACCTTGTCCATCGCCTCGGCGATGATCTCGCCGACGCTGGTGTCACCAGCCGAGATGGAGGCGGTGGAGGCGATCTGCTCCTTGGTCTCCACGTCCTTGGCGAGCTTGAGCAGCTCCTCCGAGACGCTGGCCACGGCGGCCTCGATGCCCCGCTTCAGGGCCATCGGGTTGGCACCGGCGGCCACGTTGCGCAGGCCCTCACGGACCAGGGCCTGGGCCAGGACGGTCGCCGTCGTCGTGCCGTCGCCGGCCACGTCGTCGGTCTTCTTCGCGACCTCCTTGACCAGCTCGGCGCCGATCTTCTCGTACGGGTCCTCGAGCTCGATCTCCTTGGCGATGCTCACACCATCGTTGGTGATGGTGGGGGCACCCCACTTCTTCTCGAGCACGACGTTGCGGCCCTTGGGGCCGAGGGTCACCTTCACGGCGTCGGCGAGCTGGTTCATGCCCCGCTCGAGGCCACGGCGCGCCTCTTCGTCGAACGCGATCATCTTGGCCATACGGCGTTGTCCTCCTGGACACTCACGGGCCACCCGAGTCTGTGTCCCCGGATGGGCCGCCTGGTGTACGCACCTTGGGACGTCGCCACCTGGCGACGACGACGTCCGTCGGCCGGGCCGGATAGCCCGCGACGACCGGCCTCGTGCCACCCCGGCGCCTTCGAGACACCGGCGTGGCCGTGGCCCTACCGCCCCGACCATTGGCACTCAACGTATGCGAGTGCCAATGACTTGTTTAGCACTCTCCCTAGCCGAGTGCAAGCAGGACGCCTCCGCTCAGCCGAGTTCCGCGGCCAGTCGAGCGGTGTTCACCGGGCCTTCGTGGGCCCGCTGTTCGGCGTACGTGACCAGCAGCCCGACGAGTTGCGCCAGGTAGACGGGGGTGCCCAGCAGGACGGAGAGCACGGCGACCACGACGGCCACCGCCGCCGTGCCGGCCGAGCCCATCGGGTCGGTGCCGTACGCCAGTTGGCCGAACACCTCCACCACCGCGCTGAGCAGGCTGCCGACGACCAACACAGCGGCGACCAACGCGACCCGGCCCACCACCATCCCGAACCGCTGGTGGAACATCTGGAAGGAGCGGCCGACCGGGTTCTCCCGCTCGAACAGGTAGACCGGGCCGGCCAGGGCCAGGGCGAACGCCACGTAGATCCCGGGCAGCACACAGAAGCAGACGCCGACCGAGATCAACACGCCGGCGACGAGGATCCAGCCCCAGAGGCCGAGGGCGCGGCGCAGGCCGTACCGGAGGGCGGCGCCGACCCCGACGGCCTCGCCGGCCGCCTGACGGGTGACCACCCACGAGCCGGCCGCCCAGCCGATGGCCTGCACCCAGGCGAGGAGCAGGCTGGCCCCGAGGAACGCGCCGTAGAACGTGAAGGCGTCCGCGAAATATCCCGTCGGCAGGATCGGGGCGCCGTCCGGCCCGGTGGCGAGCTGTCCCGACGGGGCGAGGGCGAGCGAGAGGACCGAGGTCACCGCCGCCGGAAGCGCCTGGGTGAGCAGCATGATCGGCAGCAGTTGCCGCCAACTACGGCGCAGCGCCCCGGTGCAGCGGGAGAACCAACCGCCGACCCCCGCGTGCGGCGGCGTGACCAGTGGATCATTCGGGTCGACGCCGGGGCCGGAACCCGACGGCGGCTGGTCGAACATGAGCCCTCCTCAGCAGCGGTAGCTGGAACGGCTCACGATCTTCCCTGGTGCGCGCCCGAACCGCAGCCCCTGATCGGGGTGGACGGGCCGCCGGACGGGCAGCGACGGGATCAGGCGATGACCCGGACCCGCTCGGCCTGCGGGCCCTTCTGCCCCTGCGCGATCTCGAACTCGACCCGCTGGCCGTCGTCCAGCGCCTTGTAGCCGTCCATCTCGATCGCGGAGAAGTGGACGAAGACGTCCTGCCCGCCGTCGACGGCGATGAAGCCGTAGCCCTTTTCGGCGTTGAACCACTTGACGGTGCCCTGTGCCACGGTGCACTTCCTCACTCTGCGCGGCGTTCCCACAATCCGGAGACCGGCGGACCGGCACCGGCGAACCACCCGGTTCGGCGATCGTCAGTGGTCGCTGAATCGGTGACCAAAATCGCACGGTACACGAGGCGTGACGAGCGCGCACGACCACAAATCGGGCATAATCCGACCCGTATCCGACCCGGACAGTCGGGAATCCGCCGCTCTCCGGTATGCATGCCACATGACCAGCGCGCCGACCACGACCGCGACCGTCCGCCGGGTACGTCAGGAGGACGCCGCCCGAATGCGGGCGCTCCGGCTGGAGATGCTCGCCGACTCGCCGCTGGCGTTCCTGGAGACCGTGGCCGAGGCCGCTGCCCGGCCGCACGCCGCCTACGCGGCCCGGATCGCCTCAGTTGCCGACGGCCAAGAGACGGCCCAGTTCGTGGCCGATCCGGGCGGTCGCCTGGTCGGCCACGCCGGTGGCTCGGTCGCCCCGGGTGAGCCGGGGCTGACCGTGATCCACGCCGTCTACGTCACGCCGGCCCGGCGCGGCAGCGGCCTGCTCGGCGCGCTGCTGGACGAGGTGGCCGCCTGGTCCAGCGCCTGCGGCCGACCGGAGCTGATGCTGGAGGTGGTGGTCGGCAACGACCGCGCCTACCGGGCTTATCAGAAGCTGGGCTTCGTGGACACCGGGGTGCGCGTCCCGCACCCCAGGTTCCCCGCCCTGAGAGAGCTCCAGATGCGCCGGTCGGCCTGACCACCACCCGCCAGCAGCAGACCGTCAGACGTGCCGGCGGCTCTGCACGATGCGGAACCGGTTGGCCACGTACGCGCCGTCGGTGAGCGCCGAGTTCGCCGCCGGGTTCGCCCCGGAACCGTGGAAGTCGGAGAACGCCGCCGACTGGTTGACGAAGACCCCGCCGGTGAGGTTGCAGGACAGGTGGACCCCGACCTCGACCGCCGCGGTCTCGGCGGCGTCCAGCACCGCCTCGTCGGTGGAGTAGACCCCCGCGGTCAGCGCGCCCTTCTCCCCGACGGTCGCCCGAAGGATCTCCAGGCTGTGTGCGGTGGAGTTGGTCGCGATGGCGAACGAGATCGGCCCGAACCACTCCCGGGAGTAGGTCGCGGTGTCGGTGGCGTCGAGCTTGACGACGGCCGGCGTACGCACCACCGCGTCGGGGAACGACGGGTGCTCGACGGCCCGCGACTCCAGCACCGGCTCGCCGACCTTGGTGACCTCCTCCAGCCGCTCCAGCACGCTGTCGTTGACGATCGCGCCGGTCAGCTCAACCCCACGGGCCGGGTCGGCGGTGAGCTTGGCGACCGTACCGGCGATTCCGGCGGCCACCTCGTCGAAGCTCTTGTGCCCCTGGTCGGTCTCGATGCCGCCCCGGGGGATCAGCAGGTTTTGTGAGGTGGTGCACATCTGGCCGCTGTAGAGGGTGAGCGTGAAGCCCAGGTTGCGGCACATCCCGGCGAAGTCGTCGGTGGAGTCGATCACCACCGTGTTCAGGCCGGCCTTCTCGGTGTAGACCGCGGCCTGCCGGGCGTTCTCCTCCAGCCAGTCGCCGTACTCGGTGGAGCCGGTGAAGTCGACGATCTTGACGGCCGGGTGCAGGGCCAGGGTCGAGGCGAGCTTCTCCCCCGCCGCCTCCGGGGCGAGCTGCACGAGGTTCGGGTCGAAGCCGGCCTCGGCGAGCACCTGACGGGCGTACTTGACGGTGATGGCGAGCGGCAGCACCGCACGCGGGTGCGGCTTGACGACCACCGGGTTGCCGGTGGCCAGCGAGGCGAACAGACCCGGGTACGAGTTCCAGGTCGGGAAGGTGTTGCAGCCGATCACCAGCGCCACGCCGCGCGGCACCACGTGGAACGTCTTGCTCATCCGCAGCGGGTCGCCCTTGCCGGCGGCCTTCTCCCAGCCGGCCGTGCCCGGGTGGCGGGTCATCTCGGCGTACGCGTAGGCGATCGCCTCCAGCGCCCGGTCCAGCGCGTGCGCGCCGCCGGCCTGGAAGGCCATCACGAACGCCTGGCCGCTGGTGAACTGCACCGCGTTGGCCAGCTCGAAGACGTTCTTGTGCAGCCGGTCGAGGATCTCCAGGCAGACGCCCGCCCGGGCCTGCGGGCCGGCGTCGCGCCAGGCCGGCAGGGCGGCGGAGGCGGCGGCCACGAGCTGGTCGGCGGCGGCGTGCGGGTAGCGGACGTTCAGCTCCACGCCGAACGGGCTGACCTCGGTTGCGACGGTTTCGCCGTCGGTCGGCTGGTCGAGCGGGAATTCCTGGTTCAGGTACGCCTCGAAGGCGGCCTTGCCCTCGGCGGCGGCGTTCTCGCCGTACACCCGGGGGCTGGGCGACTCGGGATAGGCGGACCAGTATCCCCGCTCCGTGATCGCGGTCAGGGCACGGTTGAGGGTCTCGGCGTGCCTGTCGTACAGGGGGTGCGGCGTCTCCGTCATGCCGCAATCATGCAACAGGTAGCCACCAGATCAGTAGGGGCGTGTCACAACTCAGATCGTCAGCTGCCAGTCCGTCGAGCCGGCCACCGGGCGGCAGCCGAGCTGCTCGTTGATCGCGATCCTGCGGGTGGCGCCGTGCACAGCGAAGGGGGCCAGCGGTTTCCGCTGGCCCCCTTCGGACGTTGGTCGGGAGGGACGTCCGCGCAACGCCTCCGGCGCTGGGTCGAAAGACCTTAAAGTCTTCGGCGGATGCCCTCCCGCACCGAGCATCTTCCGCCGTCCCATTCCTGCCGTCAAGTCCTTGTCGGTACTTTTTCCACACTCACAGCGAATAGCCAGCTACCCAGCCAAACGCCCCGATCCCCCACCCGGGCGATCCACCCTCCCCCGCCCAGCCCGCCTCCGTCACCCATCCACCCCGTCATGATCAACGCCAGTTGCGGGACATCGTGGTGTCAGGGCTCCGGGACACCCCCATGTACCGCATCCGGAGCCGATCATGGATGGGCGGGACGGGCGGCCGTCCGAGTCGGATCCGGTCGGCCGGCGAGCGCGGGGTCAGCCGAGCAGGCCGGCGTCGCGGGCGGCCCGGAGGGAGGGCTTGATGTGGTGGGTGGGGCCGAGGTGGGGGGCCACGGCGTCGAGGGTCTTGAGGCCCTCGCCGGTGTTGAAGACGACCGTCTCGGCGGCCGGGTCGAGGCGGCCGGACTCGACCAGCTTGCGCAGCACCGCCACGGTGACACCGCCGGCGGTCTCCGCAAAGACCCCGGTGGTACGGGCCAGCAGCCGGATGCCGGCGCGGATCTCCTCGTCGTCGGCGTACTCCATCCAGCCGCCGGTGCGGCGGACCGCCTCCAGCGCGTAGAGGCCGGCGGCCGGGTCGCCGATGTTCAACGACTTGGCGATGCCGGTCGGCTTCACCGGGACGATGGTGTCGGTGCCGGCATGCAGCGCGGTGGCGATCGGGTTGCAGCCGGCGGACTGGGCGCCGAACACCTTCCAGCCCTCGGCCGGCGCCTCGACCAGGCCGATCTCGACCAGCTCCGAGAACGCCTTGTCGATCTTCGTGAGCAGCTCGCCGCTGGCCATCGGGATGACCACCTGCGCGGGGATCCGCCAGCCGAGCTGCTCGGCCACCTCGTACCCCAGGGTCTTGGAGCCCTCGGCGTAGTACGGCCGGACGTTGACGTTGACGAAGGCGGTGTCCTCGAATTCGTCGGTCTCCACCAGCTCGCCGCAGAGCCGGTTGACGTCGTCGTACGAGCCGTCGATGGCGACCAGGTCGCCGCCGTAGACGGCGGTGGTCACCACCTTGCCCGGCTCCAGGTCGCTGGGGATGAAGACCACCGAGGGCGACCCGGCCCGGGCCGCGTGGGCGGCCACCGAGTTGGCGAGGTTGCCCGTGGAGGCGCAGGCGTAGCGGGTGAAGCCGAGCGCCCGCGCGGCGGTCAGCGCCACCGAGACCACCCGGTCCTTGAACGAGTGGGTGGGGTTGGCGCTGTCGTCCTTGACCCAGAGTGGGGCGGTGATGCCCAGCTCGGCAGCCAGGTGCGGGGCGGCGACCAGCGGGGTCAGCCCGGGGTCGAGGGTGACGCGGGTGGCCGGGTCCTGACCGGCGGGAAGCAGGGCCGCGTACCGCCAGAAGTTCTTCGGTCCGGCCTCGATCTGCTCGCGGGTGACCGTGGCCAGGGCGGCGGAGTCGTAGTCGACCTCCAGCGGCCCGAAGCACTCGTAGCAGGCGTGCTGGGCGGCCAGCGGATAGCGTGCGGAACAGCCGCGGCAGACCAGGGCGCGGGCCGGGCTGAGGGTGGTGTCGATGCCGGAGGCGGCGGGAAGCGTCGACGTCATGTCGAGGGTCCTCTCATCTTTCCCCGCATCGCCTTGTGCGGCGGGGACGGAATTGGCACCTACCGGCGTCGCTCGTCATCGAGCGCGCGGGTGGTTGCCGGGGCGTCGTCGGGCCGTATCCCTCAGCCCCTCTGGATGAGGTATGCAGTTGTGCCACCGAGTCTATGCCCGGGTCGCGCCGCCGCCATGGCGGATTCCCACGCTGTGAACTGCCCGGCGCGGCGCGGCCCCAGCTCGCCGGGCGACGGCGGCGCGGGGGTTGACCACCACCGGGCGCGGGCTACGCGCTCCTTCCGGGTACGAGCTTGCGGGGGTGGCTGGGTGTGGTGGGTGGAACGCTATGGAGGTCACGGGGGCCCGGAGACATCCATGGCGTTCCACTGACGGGGTCTGGCGCGCGGGTGCTGCGGGGTGGCGGCGCCTGGCATGATCAACCGGGTGAAGATGACGGCGCGGTTCGGCGCGCTGGCAGGAGTCGCTCTGCTCGCCGCCTGCACCTCCGCACCGGCCGCCGACACCGGCGCACCGACCCCGTCCACCACCGCCGGCCCGGGCCTCACCGCCTGCCCCGCCGAGGGAATACGCATCACCGAGCTCGGCGTGGACGCCGCGATGGGACTGCGGGCAATGGGCCTGGAACTGGTCAACTGCGGGACCCAACCGTACGAGTTGGAGGGGCACCCGGTGCCGCGGCTCTGGGACGCCGACCGGGACCCGCTGGCCGTCGAGGTCGTGCCCGGAGCCCGTTCGATCACCTCGGGCTTCGACTATCCGCCCCAGCGGATCATGCTGCGCCCCGGCGAACGGGCCACCGCCGCCCTGCTCTGGCGCAACCTGGTCACCGACCCCACGGTGGTCGCGAGCAACGGCGCGTACCTGGAGATCAGCCCGGTGGCCGGGCGGCCGGCCCTCCCGGTGGACCTGGACGCCCCGATCGACCTCGGCAACACCGGCCGGCTCGGGGTCAGCGCCTGGAAGCCAAACGCCTGAGGCGACCAAGCCGAGATCTTGGCAGGAATGCGCTCCTCCAGGGGCCTTTTCCCACCAAGATCTCGGCGAGGCGCCAGGGTCAGGCTGAGTGGTGGGCGGGGTGTGGTGGGGCGGGGAGCACATGGCGACGCCACAACATCCTGTCGAGTGCCCAGGCGCCGGGGCCGAGCACCGCGATGAGCACGAACGCCCAGCAGAAGAGGGCGGCCATTTCACCGCCGTTGCGCAGCGGCAACAGCCCGTGCGGCTGGTGCACCACGAAGTACGCGTACGCCATCGAGCCGGAGGCGAGCAGCGCCGCGGGACGGGTCACCAGGCCGACGAGCACCAGGACGCCGCAGACGAGCTGGATCAGCGCGGCCCACCAGCCGGGCCACTGACCAGCCGGGAGCGCCTTGCCGCTCATCTGGTTGCCGCCCAGCACGCCGAAGAGCGACGCCGTGCCGTGACAGAGGAAGAGCAGGGCGATGACCATGCGGAACAGGGAGAGCGCGGGACCGTTCAATCGTGCCGGAACCATCAGAAACCTCCACTGAAGGGGATAGATGTTTCCAGCATGCGCCGCCAGCATATCGATGTTAATAAATTCCTTACTGGTGGGACGGCTCGCAACGCCCCTGTTCAAGGGACTGGGAACGCTCCCATGATATCGCCGTTCGTCAACCGCTCCGGGCGGGGGCGTCGGCGAGGACCGCACGTAGCGGCCGGCGGCCGTTTCGTCGTTGCCGGCGTCGCCGCCCCTGCTGACCGCCCCTCGCCATCCGTCAGTGGAACTCCATAAACGTCAAACTGCGCCGTTGACCTCAATGGTGTTCCACTCACCGCCCGGGCGATGACCTCCACGGCGTTCCACCAGGCGGCAGACATAGCAGTGGTACGCACCCACTAGCTTTCGGGCTCGCGGTCGGCCTCCCGAACGAACACTCCCCGACCAGGTGCGCCAACGACCACGCCCCGGTCACGCAGGAGCGCCACCGCTCGCGCAGCAGTAGAGAACGACACCGAGTAGAGGTCCGCAAGCTGGGAGTAGGAGGGAAGCTTGGCTCCCGGCTCGTACTCACCGGCCTTGATCCGGGCGGCAATGTCAGCGGCAATGTCGGTGTAGCTCAATGGAATCGCGGGCATGTTGATCCTCCCGGGTTGGCGATTCCATCTGATCACGCCACACAAGTTCACCTCAAGCGCTTGGTTGACCTATGTCACTAGGCGCAATAGCGTTGCGATGAACCGCCCGGGTTGGCACCAGGGTGGGTTCACCCTCCGGGAGACGAGGCCCGGACAGCGCCGGGGTGGCGCGTGTACATCACAGCCGGAAACCCCCTCCGGCTGGTCGACGCGCTGCCCCGGCAACCACCCACGATCAGGAGGTTTGACGTGACGGTGTCGGAGGCGAGTTCGGTGGTGCCCGCCGCCAGCGCGATCTGGGCGGTCGAGCAGGTGACCGGTGAGCTGCGGGAGACGTACCTCGCGGTGGCCGCCGCCGCCGTACTGCTGGAACGCACCGGCGCGGGCTGCACGCACCCGGCGATCAGGCTGGCCCGGCGCAGCGGCGAGGACGCGCTCGACCTGGCCGGCGACGCGGAGCGGCAGCTCAGTGACGGGGTACGCCGGCTCCGCGCGGAAGCCGGCCACCAGGATCCCGCCACCATCTGCGACCTGATCGAGGTGCTGGACACCGCCCGGGACCAGTTGGACGCAGCAGCCGCCCGGATCGGCCAGCTCCCGGCCCGGATCACCGCCGCCGGACAGCAACTCCTCAATACCGACCGGGCCGACCCGACCGACCGGGCCAACCCGGCCGACCAGGCCACCGCGACGGCCGCCGGGCAGTGGAACCGCGCGGCCGAACAGCTCGACCTGATGGCGGCGAGCCTGGCGTCGGCCGTGGCCGCGCTGTCGTCGTATGCCGGTGGGTTGTCGGGGGCGGAACCCGCGACCACCTGAAGCCTGCTCGCGGACGCCGCGAGGAGGAGAAGGGCCCGGGGCGGGTGCCGGGCTCCGGCCGGTACGCCACGCGCGGTCGTGCCGGTCGCCCCCGCCCGCCTCGGCGCCGCAACCGGCCGGCCCCTCCAACCCAGGATGCCAGTCCACTACGACACCGACGGACCCGGAAAGGCGAGACATCCGTGATCTACCGAGCCATGCAGCGTCTGCTCCCGCGGCACGTCCGCACCGCCACCTTCGACCGACGCCGGTGGCGCGGCCTCGACCCCGACCAGGTGTACGCCTACCTCGGCCGGGTCGCCGACGAGATGGAACGCCTCACCCGCGACCTGGCAACCGTCGACGCCGAAGGCCAGCGCATCCGGCAGGCGCTGAAGCAGTGGCAGTCCCGGCACACCGAATGCCGACACACGTCGGTGGCCGCGAACAGCCGGTGGTACCGGTGAACGACCCGCACTGGATCATCCACCTGCCGACCACCCTGACCCGGGTCGACGACGCCGCCGCCCTGGCCATGGCGCTGCGCCGCTCTCTGGGCCACGTGCTCGCCGTCGACTTCGGCGAGACGACCCTGTCCGAGGAGGATCGCCAATTCGTGCGTACCCGGGTCTGGTGTGACGCCCCGCTGGCCGGCACCGACCGTTGCCGGCTGCCCGACATCCACGAAGGCCCGTGCACCTCGCTGGGCCGATGACCGCTGCGATGGTGCGGTGAAGTGGCAGCGCTTGGCGGTTAGTAGGGCCGGGCTCCTCGTCCTCCGCATGGAGTGGTACGAGAAGCCCGGCCCGCGTTTCACATCGTGGTGCCCCTGGATCCGGCTACAGACCCGCGCACTGTCCCGTCTTCGGACCGGACACGGTGTTGGGCCGGCCATCGTTGCTGGGCGCCGGGGAGTTCCCGCTGCACGACAACGGCCCGCTGATCTTGTTGCCGGCCACGGTCGGCGCGTCGGTCACCTTGTTGTTCTGCAGGCTGACCGGCCCGCTGATCGACGAGCCGTGGATCGCCAACGTGTCGGTGCTGCCGTTGATCGTCACCGGGCCGCTGATCGTGCTGTCGAGCAGCGCGAAAACGGTGGCTCCGGACGCCGTCACCGGACCGCTGAGCCGGGCGCCGGTCACGTAGAGCCCGGCTCCCTTCTTCACCGTCACCGGGCCGGACACCGTGGCGCCCGCCAGGCATGTCACACCGGACGTGACCTGCAGCGGACCGGAGTAGCTCCCGGTGATCGTCCGCGTGCAGGCCGGCATCGGTACGCTCTTGACGTCCAGCGGGATCTGCACCGTCACCTCGGTGCCGGTGGTCACGCCCGTGACGACCAGGTCCCGAGTCGCCGGCGCTCCCTGAGTCGCTGCCACGGGAACCTCGAAGGTAACCGTGGCCCGACCGACCTCGTCGGTGTTGTCGGTGCTCGCGTCGGCGGTGCCGTTGACCGCGAACACACCGACGTCCTGGCCGGCGAACTTGGCGGAGACCTTCTCGTCCTTCGGCTCGTTCGTGCTGAACAGCAGTGAGGAGAGGTTGACGGTCACGGTGTCACCCGACTTGAACCCGGCCGCCGGCGCGTCGAAGTGGACGCCAACCGCCCGCTGCGCCAGCTTCAGCGATACGGGCGAGTTCGCGCCGAGGTAGGCGACCATCGACTGAAGGTCGACCTGGCCGGTGTCCCGCTTGTCCGCCCCATTGCCGAGGGTGAAGAAGTTGTCTCCACCGGAGGCGAGGAACGAGTTCACCACCACGCGGTAGGCGGCGGTCCGGTCCAGCTTCTTGCCGTTGAGCGTGATCGAGGTGATGTGGTGACCCTTGGGTGCGGTCGGGTCGTAGGTGTAGAAGAGCCCCTTGGACACGCCGAGCTTGAGGAATGGCCGGCTGGCACCGTCCGGCTGCCACTGCTCCTCGAGCACCTGAACGACCTGCTCGCCGGTAAGGGTCATCGTGACCAGCGTGTTGGCGAACGGCTGAACCTCCGCCGCCTCCTTGTAGGTCACCGTGCCGTTGGCCTTACCCGCGGCTGCGTACTTCATATCCGTGCGGAGACCACCGGGGTTCATGAAGGCGATCTCAGTCGACGGGTCGGTGCCCCGCGCACCGGCAAGTTGCGCATCGGCCACGAGGTTGCCCAGGGTCGACTCGCCGCCGCGGTTCTCCGTCGTGCCGTTCGACTGGCGCGCGCGGTTGAAGTCCGCGCTGATCTCACCGAGCTTCTTGCTGCCCTCGACCTGGGCGACGGCCACCGCGTCGTCCACGATCGCCTTGGCCGTCGGGTCCGGGCCGTAGAGCGGCTTCCACGAGCCGTCTGCCTGCAGTTGGGTCAATGGGACGATCTTCGAATCGACCGAGGTGGTCTGATGCTTGTTCTTGTCGTAGGCGAAGGTGACCTTGTTCAGGTTGTAGCCGTACTGGCCGGCCGACACTACGGGCCGCACGGTCACTGGGCGGTTCGCGTCCTGCCATTCCTTCACCGGGATCTGGTGGTTGTAGGCCAGGTGTGTGTGCCCGGAGATGATCGCGTCGAAGTGCCCGTTGACCCCGGTGACGATCTTGCCGAAGTCGCTGTTCGGGTCGGTCGACGACGCCAGCGCGGTGGTTGCGGCCCCCTCGTGGACGAGCAGGACGAGGATGTCGGCCTCACCCTTCTGCTTCATCTCGTCGGCCACCTCGTTGACCGTGCTCGGGATGTCCAGGATGTCGAGCATCGAGATGCCCGCCGGCGTGACCAGCTCATCCAGGTGCTCGGTCACCGCGCCGACGAAGCCGACCTTGACGCCGTCGACCTCCTTGACCCAGGACTCCATGAGCTCCTTGTACCTGTCCTGGAGCTCCTTCTTGACCTTGACGTTGGCACCGATGTATTCCCATGTGGCCCGTGGGATGACGCGGTTCATCAGGTCGTCGTAGCCCTGGTCGAACTCATGGTTGCCGACCGCGCTGACCTCAAGCGATGCCGCGTTGAGGGCGTCGATCGTGGGGTTGTCGCGCTGGATGAAAGAGGTGAACGTCGAGGCTCCGATAAGGTCTCCCGCCGCGGCGAAAACCGTATTCGGGTTCGCAGCCCGCATCTGTTTGACTGCGGTGGTCAACGCCGCAGCTCCCGCTTCCTGGCCGTTCATTTCCAGCCGGCCGTGGAAGTCGTTGATGCCGAGAATGTCGATCGTGACGGGGTCTCCTGCAGCCGCGGCGGGCGTGCCGAGCAAACCGATGCCCGCCGCAGCCATCATCACGGCTGCGACGAGTGGGACGAGACGCCTCTTCAGGCGCATCTGATGCCTCCGAGGGGATTCTGAGGATAGGAATGGCCAAGGCCGAAGTTCGGCCAACCATAAGCGATGATCCTGACCAGGCGAGAACTGGTCAGGTAGCCAAGATCTAACGTTTCATGGCACAGCGGGTGTGGGACGCCGTGCCAGGTCCAGCGCCGCGACGCCCGCTCACTGCCCCGCTGGAGCCGCTCAGCTCGTGATGTCCTTGCGGGTGAAGCGCCAGAAGGCCAGCCCCCAGAATGCGGTGGCGTAGGCGATCGCCGAGATGGCGCCGCGTACCAGGCCGTCGGTCTGCACCGGGGTGGAAAGCAGACCCAGCCAGGCGGTGCTGAAGTGGGTGGGCAGGAACGCGCGCAGCCCGCCCAGCGCGGTGATCTGGTCCAGGATGCTGGACAGGATCCAGAGCAGCACCGCCCCGCCGACCGCACCGAGCGCCGCGTCCGTGGTCACCGAGAGCAGGAAGGCCAGGCCGGCCACGACCAGCAGGACGACCGCCAGGTAGCCGAGCACCGCGAGCAGGCGGAGCAGCCCCTCGGCCGGGGCCAGCTCGGCGGAGACCTGGCTGCGCAGCGGGGACCAGCCGTACCGGAGGGTGCCGGCGAGCAGCGCGGTGCCGGCGAGCAGCAGCAGGGCCAGCGCCGAGTACGCGAGCGCGACCAGCAGCTTCACCGCCAGCAGCCGGGCCCGGGGCACCGGGATGGCCAGCAGGTAGCGCAGGCTCCCCCAGCTCGCCTCGCTGGCCACCGTGTCCCCGCAGAACAGCGCCACCACCACGACCAGCAGGAACGACGACGACACGAAGATCGAGAACAGGGCGAAGTTCAACCCGCCGGATACGGCCAGGTCGACCAGGCTGCCGAACTCGTTGTTCCGGTTCCGGGTCTCGTTGCCGGAGTTGAACTGGAACGCGACCAGGATGACCAGCGGCAGCAGCACCATGAACCCGAGCGCGAGCTGCGTACGCCGCCGCGACGCCTGCCGGCGGAACTCGGCCCGGAACGGCAGGGTCGCCGACGGCCGGTAGCCCGACGCCGCGCCGGGGCCGATCCGGCCCGCACCAACAGACTCCCCCATCACCGGTCTCCGCTTCCCCGAGAGTTCTCGCCGACCAGGGCGAGGAACGCGTCCTCCAGGCGGCGCCGGGGCACCACCCGGTCCACCCCGATGCCGGCCCGGACCAGTTCGGCCACCACCTCGCTGCGGGCCGTCCCGTTGGTGTCCACCACCAGCCCACCGTCGCCGCTCTCCGGCAGCACCCGTACGCCGGTCAGCCGGTCGAGCACGTCGCGCGCCGCGTCCGGGTCGTTCACCTCGAACAGCACGCTCGACGACTCGCCGACGATGTCCTCGACCGGGCCCGAGGCCACGATCCGCCCCTTGTTCACCACCACCGCGTGGGTGCAGGTCTGCTCCACCTCGGCCAGCAGGTGGCTGGAGACCAGCACGGCTCGGCCGTCGGTGGCGTACCGCTGGAGCACCCGGCGCATCTCGGCGATCTGCGGCGGGTCCAGGCCGTCCGTCGGCTCGTCGAGCACCAGCAGTTCGGGCAGGCCGAGCATGGCCTGCGCGATGGCGAGCCGCTGTCGCATGCCGTGGCTGTAGTTTTTCGTCCGCCGGTGCACCGAGTCGCCCAGTCCGGCGATCGCCAGCGCCTCGTCGAAGTGCGCGTCCGCCCAGGGCCGCCCGGTCGCCCGCCAGTACGCCTTGAGATTTTCCAGGCCGGACAGGTGCGGCAGGAAGCCCGGCCCCTCCACCAGCGCGCCGATCCGGGAGAGCACCGGCGAGCCGGGCACCAGCCGGTGCCCGAAGACGTAGATCTCGCCGGCGGTGGGCTGGGTCAGCCCCATCAGCACCCGCAGCGTGGTGGTCTTGCCGGCGCCGTTCGGGCCGAGCAGGCCGACCACCTGACCGGGATGCACCTCGAAGTCCACACATGAGACGGCGACGAAGCCGTCCGCGTACTCCTTGCGGAGGCGGCGGACGGCGAGCGGGACGCCCGCGTACTCCGGGTGGACCGAGCTGTCCTGGCGGCGGTGCCGGCGGCGGACGAGCAGGACGACCACGACGAGCCCGACCGCGATCGCGGCGAGCAGGCCGGCCAGTGCCCAGCGCCAGACCGTGGCCGTGGTCGGGATCGGCTGGGCGGCGACCGTGGGCAGGGTCAGCGGGCCGCCGCCGAGGGCGACGGTGTGCACGGCCGGCTCGGCCGGGGTCGTGTACGCCTGGTCGGAGGTGGCCACGACGACCCGCAGCCGGTGCCCGGACTCGATCCGGCGGACGATCGCCGGCAGGGTGACGGTGACCGGCTGGGCGGCGTCGATCGTCGCCGGCAGGCCGGTCAGTCGGACCGGGGCGACCAGGCCGTCGGGGAGGGTGGCCGCGCCCTTCGGGTCCACGTCGTAGAGCTTGACGAAGAGCACCGCCTCGCCGGTGGGCGAGGCCGCCCGGATCCGGACGGTCGGCGTGCCGACCACGTCGACCGGTTCGGTCAACGGCGCGGACTCGAACCGGGCGTGCTGGCCGGGAATGTCGCTCGCCACCCCGCTCAGCAGCGAACCGATCGCCCCGGCGAACGGCACCGAGGAGATCGCCGCCGGGTTGCCGTTGGGCGGGTTGGCGACCGGCTGGGCCGACCCGGTCAAGTTGACCTCGCGGTGGCCCTGCCCGGCCAGGCCGGGGTAGTCGTCGGTGTGGTAGCCGGTGGCCACCAGTCCCCGGTCGAGCGCGTCGAAACCGGCGATCCGGGAGAACGTGAATGATTCGCCCGGCGCCGGGCCCTCGCCCTTGACGTAGTGGTCGAGCCACTGCGCGGTCAGGAACCGCACCCGGTCGGAGTCGGAGGTGGGGCCGGTGCCGCCGTCGTGGCCGCCGGTGAACCAGGCGACCCGGACGGGGGTGCCGGCGGCGGCGATGCCGCGCGCGTTGGCGTCCGCCTCGGTGAGTGGGAAGAGGGTGTCGGCCTCACCCTGCACCAGCAGGGTCGGCGCCTTGATCTGGTCGAGCACCCCGGCCGGGGAGGAGCGGCGCAGCAGGTCGACCGCCTGGTCGTCGGCCCGCCCGGTGGTGGCGATCCGCAGGTACGCGGCGCAGACGTCTTCGGCGAACCGGCCGCAGGAAGGGTTGGCTGCGCCGCCGGGTGCGCGCCCGGAACTGGTGCCGGGGCCGGCGCCGGGCTGCGGACTGGGCGCGCCGGCCGACGCGGGAGCGCCCTCGGGCTGGCCGCCGGTGGTGCCGGAGACGCCGGCCGGGCCGGAGCCGACGGTGCCGCCACCGCCGAAGAAGAGGCCGGCCCAGCCCTTCTTGAACACGCCCTCGGCGGGCGCCTTGCCGGTGCTCTCGGGCAGGAACGCCCGGGACAGGTCGTTCCAGGTGATCATCGGGACGATCGCGTCGACCCGGTGGTCCTGCGCGGCCAGCAGCAGGGCCAGGCCGCCGCCGTACGAGCCGCCGACCACGCCGACCCGGGGATCGCCGGCGGAGTCGAGGAGGATGTCCGGACGGGCCGCGAGCCGGTCGAGCAGGCGTTGCGCGTCGCGCACCTCATAGTCCGGGCTGTCCAGATGGATCTCGCCGCCGCTACGGCCAAAGCCCCGCGCGGTCCAGGTGAGCACGGCGTACCCCCGGTCGGCCAGGTCCTCCGCGTCGGCGCGGACCGACTCCTTGGTGCCGCCGAAGCCGTGCGCCAACAGCACCGCCGGGACCTGGCGCCGGGCCGAGGCGTCCCGGGGCAGGTAGAGCGTGGTGTCCAGCTCGACCGGCTCGTCGCCGGCCGGTCCGGAGCGGACGGTCACCAGCGCCGACTCGGTCCGGAAACCGGGCCGCTGCGGCTGGGCCGCCCAGGCCACGGCGGCGGCCACCAGGACGACCGCCACCACCCCGGCGACCACCCGGCGACGGCGGGTGGCCAGGGCACGCCGGATCCGCGTGGCGGCGAGCGGTGATCTCATGCGGCACACGGTACGGCCCGAACGCTGAGTGGTACCTGAGATCCGCCGCACGCGAGAACGGCCGGCGTGGCACAGGCGGCTACTGTCGGGCGGGTGGCGGAACCCGAACTGACCCTGACCGCGAGCCTGCGGCCGGCCGCGCTGGACGCCCGGCGCGGCGTCGTCCGCCTGCATCCGAAGGTGCTGGCCGCGCTGGCGCTGCGCCCCGGCGATCCGGTCCGGCTGACCGGCCGGCGGGTGACCGCCGGCATCGTCGCCCCCGCCGAGCCGACCGCGAGCACCGCCCTGCTCTACGCCGACGACCTGATCCTCGGCAACCTGGGCCTGCGGGACGGCGGGCAGGTGCGGGTGAGCCCGCTGCCGGTGGTCCCGGCCCGCACGGTGACCCTGGCCGGCCCGGCCGGGATCGTCGCCGTGGTCTCCCCGGAGATGCTCCGCCTCGCGCTGCTCGGCAAGCCGGTCACCACCGGGGACGACGTCTCGCTGCTGCCGCAGGACGTGCTCCCCGACGCCGCGCTCCGCGGCCTGGTCGAGACCGCGCGGCGCACCCTCGCCAACACCGTGGGATACGCCTGGACCAGCACCCTGCTCACCGTGGTCGGGGCCGAGCCGGAGGCCGGCGCACTGGTCACCATGGACACCGTGGTCGGCTGGGAGCACGGCCCGGTCAACCGACCGGCCGGGGCCGGGACCGAGTGGGCCGCGCCCGAGCCGGAGCCGGCCGAGCCGGTGCCGGCACCGGACCTCGACGAGCTGCCCGGGCTGCGGACCCAGGCCGAACAGCTGACCGAACTGCTCGACCTGGGCTTCCACCACCAGGAGGTGCTGGGGCGGCTCGGCACCACCGTCTCGCTGGGCGTCCTGCTCGCCGGGCCGGCCGGTTCGGGCAAGGCGACGCTGGTCCGGGCGGTCGCCGCCCGGGTACGCGCCCGGGTGTGCTCGCTGTGGGCGCCGGAACTGGCGGCGCTGAGCAACGACGCGGCGGCCCGCCGGCTGCGCGAGGCGGCCGAAACGGTACGTGCGGACGGCCCCGCGGTTCTGCTGGTCACCGACGTCGAGGCCCTCGCGCCGGCCGACGAGCCGGGCCCGGTGGCCACGGTGTTCCGACAGGTCGTCGCCGAGACGGTCCGGGCCGGGGCGGCCGTGGTCTGCACCACCGGCCGTCCGGAGGCGGTGGACGCCGCCCTGCGCGCCCCGGACCTGCTCCCGCTGCGGATCACCGTCCCGCTGCCCGACCAGGCGTTGCGCCGGGAACAGCTGACCGTGCTCACCCGACACGTGCCGCTCGCCGAAGACGTCCGGCTGGACGAGGTGGCCGCCCGTACGCCGGGGTTCGTCGCCGCCGACCTGGCCGCGCTGATCCGCGAGGCCGGCGTGCGCGCGGCCCTGCGGCAGAAGACAACCGCGTCACCGACGGTGGCGATGACCGACTTCAGCGCCGCGCTGGAGGTGGTCCGCCCCACCACGATGGCCGGGTCCACCCTGGAGCTGGCCTCGGTGACCCTCGACGACGTCGGGGGCCTGCACGAGGTGAAGGGGACGCTGACCGAGTCGGTGCTCTGGCCGCTGAGCTACCCGGACACCTTCGCCCGGCTGGGCGTGACACCGCCACGCGGGGTGCTCCTCTACGGGCCGCCCGGCTGCGGAAAGACCTACCTGGTCACCGCGCTGGCCGGCTCCGGGCGGGCGAATGTGCTGTCGGTGAAGGGCGCGGAGTTGCTCTCCAAGTGGGTGGGCGAGAGCGAACGCGCGGTCCGCGAGCTGTTCCGCCGGGCCCGCGAGGCGGCCCCCACGCTGGTCTTCCTGGACGAGGTGGACGCGCTCGCCCCGGTTCGCGGCCAGGCCACCGACGGAGGTACGACCGATCGGGTGGTGGCCGCCCTGCTCACCGAGCTGGACGGGGTGGAGGCGCTGCGCAACGTGGTGGTGGTCGGCGCGACGAACCGGCCGGACCTGGTCGACCCGGCGCTGCTGCGCCCCGGCCGCCTGGAACGCCTGGTGTACGTGCCGCCGCCGGACGGTCCGGCCCGGGCCGAGATCCTCAAGGCGGCGTCCCGGAACGTCCCGCTGGCGCCCGACGTGGATCTGGCCGCGCTCGGCGGGGAGCTGGACGGCTTCTCGGCCGCCGACTGCGCGGCCCTGGTCCGGGAGGCGGCGCTCGCGGCGATGCGTGAGTCGCTGACCGCCACCACGGTCACCGCCGCCCACGTCGAGGCCGCCCGCACCCGCGTCCGCGCCTCCCTGGACCCGGGCCAGGTCGCCCACCTCGCGGCGTACGCCGAGAAGCAGACGGGCTGAGCCGGCGCCGTCCTCCTGGCTGCGTCAGCGGGCCGGCAGCACGGAGTCCAGACACATCCGCGCGTGCAGCTTCCCGCTCTCTTCGCGCAGTTCCGCGCCGCATTTCCGCAGCACGGAGACGGCACCCTGGTTGTCCGGCGTCGTCTCGGCCACGACGGTGTGCATGCCGGCCGCGGCGGCGACGTTCAGCAACTCGCGCAGGGCCGCCGCGCCGAGCCCACGGCCCCGCGCCGAGCGCCCCAGCCACATTCCGGTCTCCACCGTCCCGGGCTCGTCGCGGCGGCTCATCCGGACCATGCCGACCACCTCGCCACCCGCGACGATCGCGTACATCAGGGTGCGGGTGGGGCCGTCCAGGCCACCGAAGCTGGCCCGGTGGAACTCCCGGAACGCGTCCCGACGGGCCAGCGACCAACCGGCCGGGGCGTCCACCGGGGGCATGACGTGCTCCGGCTCCGCCTCGGCAGCCGCTACGGAGAGCAACGGCTCCAGGTTCTGCTCGTCCACCGGCTCCAGTCGTACCGCACCCGTCACGAGCCGCAGTCTGCCGGCCGAACCGGCCCAAGTCCACCCCTTTGGCCCCGGACTGCCGGTCCGGACGAGCGGACCGGCCGGTCGTACCGCGTCCGGGTTCTACCTCACGCTCCGTTGTCAGCCGACCGGGTCGAACTCGCAGAACACCACCGAGGCGTCGTCGGTCCGCTTCTGCCGACGCAGCCGGTCCGGGTGGTCCCGCTCGGCGGCCCGGACCCGGCCGATCAGCCCTTCCGGCCCCTCCGCCGCCGTCACGTCGAGCAGGCCGGCCCAGTCGAAGAGGCCGAACTGCTCGACCGCGCAGGAGGCCCCGTCGCTGAGCAGCGCCGCCCGCCGAAGCGCCCCCGGTCCGCGCAGCGGCAGGGTCCCGGTCATCGCGTGGTAGGCAGCGTCCGGGTCGGCGGCGGCGACCCAGTAGCCGTGGGTCCGGTTCATCTGCTCCCGCTGCACGAGCACCGACTGACGGAGCCGGGTCGCCGGGTCGACGTCGGACCCGGGCAGCAGCCCGGCGGTACGACGCAGGTCCGCCATCGCCGCGTCGAGCCGCCCGTCGGAGATCACGCTGACCTGCCCACCGGCGTCCAGCACCAGCGGGCTGTCGCAGAGCACCAGGTAGTCCACCTGGTCGCCGCCCTCGCGGAGCAGACAGACGGTGGAGGACGGGGTACCCGGGTGGTCGAGGTCGCACTCCCCGCCGTGATCCGCGCGGACTGCCAGGATGGCCGCCGCCAGGCTGCTCATCAGCGTCGCCGCCGGCCGGGCCGCGACGGCCAGGCCGATCCGGGCCGCCAGGTGCCGGACGTACCAGGCCGGCCCGTGCACGCAGCCGGTGTCGAAGCCCTCCGGCACGGTGGCGCCGTCGAGGACCCCGACCAGCGGACCGAATCCGAAGACCACGTCCTCGTTCGCCAGCCGCCCGGGGGCCGGGTCGGAGGCGGAGCGTACCCGCATCAGCGGTGCCGTCCCGATCGGCCGCGCCGGCCGGCTGCCGGTCGGATACCGGCGATCTGGTGCCCCCATCCGTCGACTCCCTCCGTCGCCGCCGCCTACCCGCAACCGGCGGACGCCATGCCCGGGACCCGACCGGAGCCCGTCCCGCAACTCACCAACGCGGACCGCATCCCGCCGGTAGCGTCGGGAGCGGTCGTCCTTCTGCGGGGGCCGTACGACGCGACAGGGGGATCGCATGTTGGCACGTCTGCACGAGTCAGGGATCAAATCCGAGCACGCCTACCTGGCCGGATTTGTGAGCATCGGCCTCGCCTTCGGCAGCTGGTTCCTGTCCCGCCAGCTGGAGCGGGCCGGAATCGACCGGGCGGACCGCTGGGGCATCTTCGTCGGCGAGTGGGCACCCACCTTCTTCGCGATCGGCAACGGGCTGCGCAGTTACGAGAAGTAACCGGTCAGCGCCGCCGGATGCGCGTACGCGAAGAGCGCAGCCGACGCAGTCGGCCGACCAGCACCGGCTCGGCGGCCAGCGCAGCCGGATGATCGAGCAACGCGTTGAGCAGTTGGTAATACCGGGTCGCGGAAAAGCCGAAGGTGTCCCGGATCGCCTGTTCCTTGGCACCGGCGTGCTTCCACCACTGCTGTTCGAAGGCGAGGATCCGCTGGTCCCGTTCGGTCAGCCCGGCCGGCCGCCCATCCCCCGAGGCCGGCTCAGCGGCCGGCACCGCCTCGACGGCCGGGGCGGGGCGAGGCGGGGGGACGGCGGTCTCCCGGCGCCCGACATCGACGCGTCCGGACGACTCGAGCCGGTCGGCGGCGTCGGCGGGCATGGCCCTCCTCAGGTCCTCGGGGCGGGCGGCCGGCAGGACGGCGCCGGACCGGGGGACCCCCAGCCTAACCAGGGCCCGCCCCAGCCGCATTCGACGCGGCGGCCGGGGCGGGCCGGTGTCAGGCGATGTCCCGGCGCCGCATCGTCCAGAGCGCCGCGCCGAGGAACACCGCCACCCCGACCGCCATCAAAATGGAGGAGTGCTGCCAGGTGATGTCGAGGATCTCCGGCTTGCACTCCCCGGTGTAGGTGGCCTGGCAGGCCTGCCAGTTCTCCAAGGTGACCTTCTGCCGCATCCACGCCGCCAGGTAGGTGGGCAGCAGCCAGGCCGCCGCGAATTTCACCCCGGCCATCTGGAGCAGAATGCCGAGTCCGGCCTGGCCGACCACCACCGCGCCGATCGACCCGCCCAGGGCCATCGCGGTGTGCCGGCCGAGCGAGGCCAGCGCGAACCCGGCCGTCGCCATGACCAGCACCAGCACGATGCCGCGCAACCCGGTCAGGGCGAACGACTGCCAGACACCGGAGGTCATTTTCTCCGTGTTACCCCGGTAGGTGCCGGCCAGCCAGAACCCGCCGAGCCAGAGCAGCGCAGTGGGCAGCGCCACCGCGAACGCACCAGTCAGCAACGCTGCCAGCTTGGTCAGCAGGACGGTCAGTCGCTTCGGCCGCCAGAGCAGCAGGTTCATCATCCCGCCGGTGTTCCATTCGGCACCGACGAAGGACGCGCCGACCACGAACCCGACCAGCGCCAGGATCGCGGCGAATATCGTCAGGCTGTCGCCGAACTGCTTGCGGAAGTCGAAGGTCGGGGGTAGGTACCACCGCGCCTCGAACGCCTCCCGAGGCGGCGGCGAGATCACCGAACAGTCCTCGGGGTAGCGGCCCTCCTCCGCCGTGCCACCGGCCTTGGCCTGCTCGCACGCGGTGCGTTCCTGCTCGCTGTAGCGCACCTGCTGCTGGTAGTCCTGCTCGGCCTGGCGTTCGGCGCGCGCCATCGCGGTGGCGTCAATCTTGTGGTTGGTGGCGAAGATCCCGACGACCACGGCCGCCAGGATCAGCAGGCCTGCCGCGGTCATCCAGCGGGTGAACCGCCGCTTGGCCAGCCTGCGCAGCTCCGCACGGTAGAGACTCACGCGCCCCACCCTCCCGTGGTGGCACCGGGCTGCCCCGCGTCACCGACCTTCGTGGACTGGTCGACCTGCCGGTGCTGGCCGGGTACCGGCGCGGTGGCGGTCAATTCGAGGAAGACGCTCTCCAGGTCGACGGCGACCGGGGCGAGCTCACTGACGTAGAGGCCCTGTTCGGCGAGGAGCCGGGTGACCGTGGCCGGCTTGTCGACCCCGGCGAGCATCAGGTGGTCGGGGTGCCCGGTCACCCGGATCCCGGCCCGGGTCAGCGCGTCGGCGGCGGCCGGCAGGTCGGTGGCCGCCTCCAGCCGCACCCGGACGCCGCCGGTGGCGTGCTGCGCGAGCACCTCGTCGACCGGGCCGAAGGCCACCCGCCGGCCCAGCGAGATGATGGTGACCGAGTCACAGATCAGCTGGATCTCGCCGAGGATGTGGCTGGAGAGCAGCACGGTCATGCCGGATTCGGCGAGGTTGCGCACCAGCGTACGCATCTCCCGGATGCCGCCCGGGTCGAGGCCGTTGGCCGGCTCGTCCAGGATGAGCAGCTTCGGGTTCTTGAGCAGCGCGGACGCGACGGCGAGCCGCTGCTTCATACCGAGCGAGTACGTCTTGACCCGCTCCCCGGCCCGGTCGCGCAGCCCGACCAGCTCGAGCACCTCGTCGATCCGCTGCCGCGGCACCTCGCCGGCTTCGGCGAGCAGGGACAGCGTGTCCCGGGCGGTGAAGTGCGGGAAGAACTGCGGACTCTCCACGATGGCGCCGACCTGGCCGGCCACCGCCGGGAGCGCCGCCGGCACCTCCTGGCCGAGAATCGTCATCCGACCACCGTCGGGCCGGATGAGCCCGAGCAGCGTACGCAGGGTGGTGGTCTTGCCCGAGCCGTTCGGGCCGAGGAAGCCGTGCACCTGGCCGGCCTCGACCCGCATGTCGAAGCCGTCGAGCGCGTGGCGTGTCCCGCGCTTTCGACTCCGGTATGTCTTACGGAGACCCTCGATCTCCAGGACAGCCGTCAAGCTGACCTCCCCCGATGAGTAGGTGTCGCCGGACACCATACGCGGTATGCAGCCGCACATGATACCCGGTATGCATCGGGGTTTTCCCTGATTCGGCCTCAGGCACAGACGACGTGTACGCCGGCGTCGCGGAACGCCTGCACCACCGCCGGGGCGGCACCGGAGTCGGTCACCAGCGTCTCGATCCGGTCCACCGGGCAGATCCGGGCGAAGGCGTGACCGCCCAGCTTGGACGAGTCGGCGATCACCACCACCCGCTTGGCCCGGGCCACCATCAGGCTGTTCATCGCCGCCTCGCCCTCGTGATGGGCGGCCGCGCCGAGCTGCGGGTCGATCGCGTCCACGCCGAGCAGCGCGACGTCGAGGGTCACCTCGCGCAGCAGCGCCCCGCCCAGCGGGCCGACCAGCTCGAACGACTTGGGCCGGACCACGCCGCCGGCCACCACCACCTTCATCCGCGAGCGCACCAGCAGCTCGTTGGCGATGTTCAAAGCGTTGGTGACCACGGTGAGCTGGGCACCCTCGGCGCTGGTGTTGAGATCCGGCCGGACGGCGAGCGCCCGGGCCACCTCGGTGCTGGTGGTACCGCCGTTCAGGCCGACCACGGTGCCCGGGGAGACCAGCGCCGCGGCGGCGGCGCCGATCCGCTGCTTCTCGGCCGAGTGCTTGGCCGTCTTGTAGCGCAGCGGCAGGTCGTACGAGACGCCGTTGGCGACCGCCCCGCCCCGGGTACGGGTGATCATCTGCTGCTGGGCGAGCTGGTCGAAGTCACGCCGGATGGTGGCCTGGGAGACGTCCAGGCGCTCGGCCGCCTCCTCGACGCTGACCCGGCCGCTGTCGGTCAGCATCTCGAGCAGCGCGTTCCATCGGGCGTACCGGTCCACCGCGGGAACCTCCACTGACTCTGCACGAACGGTGATTGATTGCGTGCACAGTAGTGCGCGAAACTACGAAGGCGCAAAACCCTGACCTGCGCGATCTCGGGGCCGGTTGCCACGGCCACCCGACTTCGCGCACAATAACGCGCGAAAGATGGCCCTAACGCGCCGAATTGCGCAAGGTCTCCCCCGGGAGGAGTTGTCATGGCGTACGTGCCCACGGAAATCGCGAGCCAGCCCGACTGCTGGCGGGAGGCGGCCCGACTCGCCCCGACCGCCGCCGACCGCCTGCCGCGCCCCGGCGAGCGGGTCGCCGTCGTCGGTTGCGGCACGTCGTGGTTCATGGCGATGGCGTACGCCGGGCTGCGCGAGCGCGCCGGCCAGGGCGAGACCGACGCCTTCCAAGCCAGCGAGTTCCCCACCGGCCGCCACTACGACCGGCTCATCGCCATCACCCGCTCCGGCACCACCACCGAGGTGCTGGACCTGCTCGCCGCACTGCGCGGCCAGGTCCCGACCACGGTCCTGGTCGGCGATCCGGCCGCCCCGGCGATCGAGGTGGCCGACGCCGCGGTCCCCATGCCCTTCGCCGACGAGCGCTCGGTCGTGCAGACCCGGTTCGCCACCACCGCGCTCGCCCTGCTCCGCGCCCACCTCGGCGACGACCTGGGCCGGCTGGCCGCCGACGCCGAGGTGGCAGTCCGGGCCCCGCTGCCGATCGACCCGGCCGGCATCGAGCAGGTCACCTTCCTCGGGCGCGGCTGGACGGTCGGGCTCGCCCACGAGGCCGCCCTGAAGTGCCGCGAGACGGCCACCTTCTGGGCGGAGGCCTACCCGGCGATGGACTACCGGCACGGCCCCATCTCCGTCGCCGGCCCGGGCCGGCTGGTCTGGGCGTTCGGCGCGATCCCGGAGGGGCTACCCGAGGACGTGGCCGCCACCGGCGCCGCCTTCGTGCACAGCCGTACGCACGGCTGGCGCACGGTGCTGACCAGTTGGGCGGCCGGGCGCACCCCGGTCGACCCGATGGCCGACCTGATCCTCGCCCAGCGCTTCGCCGTCGCGCTGGCGACCAGCCGCGGCCTCGACCCGGACGCGCCCCGGCACCTGACCCGCTCCGTGGTGCTCGCGTGAGGCCAGGCGACGAGGTCGTCGTCGCGCTGGATGTGGGCGGCACCGGGATGAAGTGCGCCCTGGTGCACCCGGACGGGACAACCGCCCACGCCGAACGGCACGCCACCGACGCGGCGCGCGGCCCGGCGGCGGTGGTCGACACGATCCTCGACGTCGCCGAGGGGCTGGCCGGCAAGGCCCGCGCCGCCGGGCTGACCCCGACGGCCTGCGGGATCGCCGTACCGGGGGTGGTCGACGAGGCCCACGGGGTCGCGGTCTGGTCGGCGAACGTGGGCTTCCGGGACGTACCGCTGCGGGAGCTGGCGCGGGCGCGGCTCGGGCTGCCGGCGGCGCTCGGCCACGACGTGCGGGTGGGTGGCCTGGCGGAGGCGCGGCTCGGCGCCGGCCGCGACGGCGGCCACGTGCTCTTCGTCGCGATCGGCACCGGCATCGCCGCCGCCCACGTGGTGCACGGGTCGGCCGCCGCCGGCGCGCACGGCGCCGCCGGCGAGATCGGCCACATCCTGGTACGCCCCGACGGTCCGCCCTGCGGCTGCGGCCGCCCCGGCTGCCTGGAGGCGGTGGCCTCGGCCTCGGCGATCGGCCGCCGGTACACCGAGCTGTCGGGTGTTCCGGTCACCGCGGCCGAGGTGGCGGACCGGGCGGCGGCCGGTGAGCCGCTGGCCGGTCAGGTCTGGCGGTACGCCGTCGAGGCGCTCGCCGACGGGTTGGCCACCGGTCAGGCGCTCTACGACGTCGAGACGATCGTGGTCGGCGGCGGGCTGGCCCAGGCCGGTCCCCGGCTGTTCGATCCGCTGCGCGCGGCACTGCGCGCACGGCTGACCTTCCACCGGGAGCCGCGCCTGGTGGCGGCGTCCCTCGGCGACGAGGCCGGCTGCCTCGGCGCCGCCCTGCTGGCCCTGGACACCCTGAAGATGGAGAGCCGATGACCCTGCGCGTGACCGGCAAGGTGGTGACCCCGACCGGCGTGGTCCGGCAGGGCTGCGTGGAAATCCGGGCCGACCGGATCAGTGCGGTCGCCGAGTACCCGTCGGTACACGACGGGCACTGGATCGTGCCGGGCTTCGTGGACATGCACACCCACGGCGGCGGCGGGCACACCTTCACCACGGGCGACGCCGACTCGGCCCGCGAGGCGGCCGCGTTCCACCTGCGGCACGGCACCACCACCCTGCTCGCCAGCCTGGTCAGCTCCCCGTTCGCGGTGATGCGGGAGGCGACCGCCGCGTACCGGCCGCTGGTCGAGTCCGGGGTGCTGGCCGGGGTCCACTTCGAGGGGCCCTACCTGTCGACGGACCGCTGTGGCGCGCAGAACCCGGAGTTCCTCCGCGATCCGTCCACCGACGAGCTGGCGGAGCTGATCGAGCTGGGCGGGGGCGCGATCCGGATGGTCACCCTGGCCCCGGAGCGGGACGGCGCGCTGGAGGCGATCAAGCTGCTCGTCTTGCGGGGCGTGGTGGCGGCGGTCGGGCACACGGACGCCACCTGGGAGCAGACCCGGGCGGCCGTGACGGCCGGGGCGAGCGTCGGCACCCACCTGTTCAACGGGATGCGCCCGCTGCACCACCGGGAGCCGGGGCCGGTGGTGGCCCTGCTCAACGCCCCGAGCGTGGTCTGCGAGTTGGTCGCCGACGGGGTGCACCTGCACGACGGCATGCTGGGATTCGCCGCCTCGGTGGCCGGCCCGGAGCGGGCGGCCCTGATCACCGACGCGATGGCCGCCGCCGGCATGCCCGACGGCGAGTACGAGCTGGGCGGCCAGGCCGTCTCCGTGGCCGACGGGGTGGCCCGGCTTAGCCGGGACGGCGCCATCGCCGGCAGCACGCTGACCATGGACGCGGCCCTGCGGCACGCCGTCGCGGCGGGCATCACGCTGCCCGACGCCTGCCGGATGGCCGCGACCACCCCGGCCCGGGCGATCGGCCTCGGTGACCAGCTCGGAGCGCTGCGGACCGGCCTGCGGGCCGACCTCGTCGTGCTGGACGACGACCTCAACGTGGTCCGGGTGATGCGCGGCGGCACCTGGGTGAAGTGAACCCGGCTGTGGGGAGCGGGGAGCCATACTTGTCGCTCCCTTTGGAGCTGACATCACGAACGAATCGCCGCGCCTGCCGGGTCCGCCCGGCCGGCCCCGCGCCGCGTCCCGGTGATTCGTCTACGACATCAGCTCCGAAGGCGCGCGGAACCCATGTCCCCGCTCAGCCGGGACCCGGAAGGCCGGGTCGCGGGGCACAGCGCCGCAATCCGTCGGCAGCCGACTCGGCCGTCAGCCGGCGGTGGGGACCGCGACGCCGAGCACGGCCTGCTCGTCGGGGCGGTGCACAAGCACGTCCGACAGGTACGACTGCACGGCGTGGCGCATGCCCACGTCCCGGCCAGCCCCCTCGGAGAGCAGCCACTTGTGCTCGATGATCTGGGTGAACAGCTCCTGCGGCTCCAGCTTGCTGCGCAGGTGCGCGGGCACTGCCCGGACCACCGGCTCGAACACCTCGGTGAGCCAGCGGTGCGCCGCCTGCTGCTCCTCGGTCAGGTCGCTCTCCGACCGGTACGCGTCCAGGTCGTTGAGGAGCTTGCGGGCCTGGTTCTCCTCGGCGTCCAAGCCGGTGAGGCGGAGCAGCCGGCGGGTGTGGTAGCCGACGTCGACCACCTTCGGCCGAAGCAGGTACCGCCCGTTGTCGGCGGTCGACATGGCCACCTCGGCGACGTCGAAGCCCAGCTCGTTGAGGCGGCGGATCCGCCCCTCGATGTCGTGCCGGGCCTCCCGCTCGACCTGCTGCTCGTAGGTGATCTCGTGCCAGAGCCGCTCGTACCGCTCCACGACCTCCTCGCAGACCATTTCCGGGTCGATCGACTCGTGCAGCAGCCCGGCGGCCGCGAGGTCCAGCGCCTCGCCGAAGATGTTCACCCGGGCGATCTCCAGGTCCTCGCCACGCTGGCCGTTGGAGAGCGCGCGGTGCAGCGCCCCGGTCTCGGCGTCCACCAGGTAGGCGGCGAACGCGCCGGCGTCCCGCCGGAACAGCGTGTTGGACAGCGAGCAGTCGCCCCAGAAGAAGCCGGTCAGGTGCATCCGGACCAGCAGCACCGCCAGCGCGTCGAGCAGCCGGTTCATGGTCTCCGGCCGCAGCATCCGGGAGAAGAGGGCCCGGTAGGGCAGCGAGAACTGGAGGTGCCGGGTGATCAACACCGGGTCCAGCGGCCGGCCGTCGTCGGTCTGGCGGTCTGCCACGATCGCGACCGCCTCTACCGACGGGAAGTCGATCCGCTCCAAGGCCCGGAGCAGGTCGTACTCCCGCTCGGCGACCCGCTCGCCGGTCTCCTTCACCGCGTAGACGTAGTCGCCGAGGCGGACGAAGCGCACGATGTGCCGCGAGATGCCCTGCGGCAGCGCGACCAGGTGTTGTGCCGGCCACTCCTCCAACGGGGTCGACCAGGGTAGGTCGAGCAGTGCCGGGTCGACGAGGGCCGAGGTGATCCGCACGGAGACAAGTGTGACTGCTGACCCCAACCGAGCGCCTCTCATCGTGGGCGGGCACACACAGCCGCCGATGCCCGCGAGGGGTCGGGCGCCGCCGGCGGCCGGTAGCGTGGTCGCGTGCGGCAGACCACTGGGGTACGCGAGAAGCTGCGGCTCCGGCCCGTCCGGCCGGCCGGCTGGTGGTTCGACGGGCTGCTGCTCGCCGCTCTGGTGGGCCTGACCGTGGCGCTCGCCACCGGTCACCTCTTCGGCCTCGACCGGGCCACCGCCGACTGGGCCGCCCAGCACCGACCGACGGCCGCCCGGTGGACCGCGATGATCCTCAACTACCTGGGCCAGGGCACCCCGCTGACGCTGCTCGCGGCCGGGCTGGGGGTGCTGGTGGCGATCCGGCTCCGCTCGGTCCGCGCGGTGCTGCCACCGGTCGTCGCGTTCGTGCTGACCTTCCTGACCATCGGGCCGTTGAAGGTGTGGACCGCCCGGCCGGCGCCCAGCGCCAGCGTCAAGGAACCGTTCCTGCCACCCGACCAGACGTTGCCGCTGTTCCAGCACGACCTGCCGGTGCGCTTCGCCCAGTCGTACCCGTCGGGGCACGTGGCCAACGCGATCGTCTGGTACGGGGTGCTCGCCCTGCTCGTGGCGCCACTGTTGCGCACCTTCGGCCGGGCCGTCCCGCCCCGCCTGGTCACCGTGGTCCGGGTGCTGCCGCCGCTGATCGTGCTCTGCACCACGACGTACCTCGGCTGGCACTGGCTGACCGACTCGGTCGCCGGTCTGCTGCTCGGCCTGCTGCTGAACCGGCTGCTGAGCCGGGTGCCCTGGGACGACGTGCCGCTGCCCCCCGCGCTGCGCAACTGGAACCGCCCGTTCACCTCCACCCCGTAGCCTGCGCCCGTGGTCGAACTGGCGCGGCGGCTGGCCGTACCCGACGCGGTGGTCATCGGTCTGGGGTCGATGCTCGGCGCGGGCGTCTTCGTGGTCTTCGCCCCGGCCGCGGCGGCGGCCGGCGGCCTGGGGCTGCTGATTGCGGTGGCCCTGGCCGGCTTCATCGCCTACTGCAACGCGACCAGCTCGGCCCGGCTCGCCGCCCGCTACCCGGAGTCCGGCGGCACCTACGTCTACGGCCGGGAACGACTGCACCCGTTCGCCGGGTTCCTCGCCGGCTGGGGGTTCGTGATCGGCAAGACCGCGAGCTGCGCGGCGATGGCGCTCACCATCGGGGCGTACCTCTGGCCGGGACAGGCGCGGCTGGTCGCGGTCCTCGCGGTGGTGGCGGTGACGGCGGTGAACCTGCGCGGCATCGGCAAGACCGCGACCGTCACCCGGGTACTGGTCGGCCTCACCCTCACGGTGCTCGCCGTGGTGGCGGTGGCCGGGGCACCGCACGTCACGCTCGGCCGGCTCGACGGTCTCAGCGGGACCGGGGGGCAGGGCGTGCTGACCGCCGCCGGCCTGCTCTTCTTCGCCTTCGCCGGGTACGCCCGGATCGCCACCCTCGGCGAGGAGGTCCGCGACCCGCAGCGAACCATCCCGCGCGCCGTGCCGCTGGCGCTCGGCATCGTGCTGGTCATCTACCTGGTGCTGGCCGTGGTCGCGCTCGGCGTGCTCGGCGAGGAGCGGCTGGCCGCCTCCGCCGCGCCGCTCGCCGACGTGGTCTCCGCCGCCGGGCTGCCCGGCCTGGCCTGGCTGGTTCGGGCCGGGGCGACCGTGGCCGTGACCGGGGTGCTGCTCTCCCTGATCGCCGGGGTCGGCCGGACCACACTCGCCATGGCCCGCCGCCGAGACCTGCCCGGCGTGCTGGCCGCCGTGCACCCCCGCCACCGGGTGCCGCACCACGCCGAGCTGGCCGTCGCCGCCGTGGTGGTGGTCGTGGTGGCCCTCGGCGACATCCGGGGCGCGATCGGCTTCTCCAGCTGCACGGTGCTGGTCTACTACGCGATCGCCAACGCCTCGGCGCTCACCCTGGGCCGCGAGCCGGCCCGGAAGGTTCCGGTGCAGTTGCTGGCCGCGCTGGGGCTGGTCGGCTGCCTCGTGCTGGCGGTCAGCCTGCCGCTGGGCAGTGTGCTCGCCGGGTTCGGCGTGCTCGCCCTCGGCGCCCTCGGGTACGCGCTTCGCCACGCCGTCGGCCGCGCCTGACCCCGGTCACTCCTCGGATTGCCGTGGGGCCGGTGCCCCGGACGGCTCCGGCGGGACCGGCGTGGTCTCCCGGAGCAGGGCGGTCAGCCCGGCCCGCCGGGCCACCACGGTCAGCCGGTCCCCCGCCTGGATCACCATGCGCGGGTCGGCGGACCAGTCGGTCCGCTGCCCGGCCCGGGTGTACGCGAGCAGGCGCACCTCGCCGGGGCGGGCCACCGCGGCCAGCGGGCGGCCGTCCAGTGGCGAGTCGGCCACCACCGGCACCTCGCTGACCAGCAGCGCGTGCCGGTCGACCGGAATGGTGGCGATCACCGCGCGGTCCAGCAGCGCCGCCGCGAACGCGGGCGCGGCCAGGTACGACACGCTGCGCGAGATGCCGATGCCGAACGCCCGCTGGATCCGTTCGGCGAAGTCACCGTCGAAGAGGCGGAGCACCACCCGCAGATCGGGGTCGAGTGCACGGGCGTTCAACGCGGCGCTCAGGTTGGCCCCGTCGTCGGTGGAGACCACCACCAGCGCCTGGCAGGTCGCCACGGAGGCGGCCCGCAGCGTCTCTTCCAGGCCGGCGTCCCCGACGATCAGCGGTACGCCGAGCCGGCGCGCCAGCGACGCCCCGCGCGCGTCGGAATTCCGATCGACGGCGACCACCTCGACCCCGAAGTCGCGCAGCTGGGCCATCACCCGGGTGCCGATGTTGCCCAGCCCGACCACCACCACGTGGCCGGAACGGTCGAGTTGGATCCGGCCGTTGTGCAGGGCGATCCGGGCGTTGACGATCCCGTCGATCACGGCGGCCGTGATCAGCGGGATCAGCGCCAGCCCGGCCAGGTTGAGCACCACCTGCATGACCTGGGCGGCGGCCGGCTTGGTGACGTCCGGATCCTGGCCGGTGAGCGTGGTGACCAGGGTGAGGTAGAGCGACTCGTTCCAGCTGACGTCCGCCGCGCGGCCGTTCAGCCAGCCGAGCACCGCGATCATCGCCAACAGCAGGAGCACCGCGATGCCGATCTTGCGGGTGGCGAAGCTGCGGATCGCCCGGAGCAGCACCCTGACCGGCTGGCGTCGCCGCCGGGCCCGGGCCAGCCGGCGGGCGGCCAGCTCGGTGCCGGCCGGCTGCCCGGTCGCCTCCGCCAGCACCAGGTCGGCCGTCGCCTCGTCGGCGGGCAGCACCCGGACCAGCTCCGGCTCGGTAGTGACGGCCAGCCCGCAGACGACATCCTGGGGACGCACGTCGACGCGCCGGGCCAGGTAGAGGATGCGGCCGGCGTGCCGGAAGTAGGTGGGCGCCAGTTCCCCGAGCGCGGCGGCGACGAACGCCGGGGCGGCGATCGAGGCGTCGGAGAGCACCGCCGAGTCGGGGAAGAGCTGCTGCACCCCGTTGGCGAGGCTGGTGTTGAACATCCGTACCACCAGGCGCAGCCGGGGCTCGACCTCCTGGGCGCAGAGCGCGGCGTGCATGTTGCCCACGTCGTCCTGATGCAGCAGGGCCAGCCCGTCCGCACCGGCCAGCCCGGCCCGGCGGAAGGCGGCCTCATCGAGCCGGTCGGCCAGGACCACCTGGACGCCCTCGATGTCCCGGCCGTCCGGCCCCTCGGAGCGGCGGCGCTTGGGCACGACCAGAGTGACCCGGACCCGCCCGGTGGGCGACTGGGTGGCGAGCAACGACCGGACCACCCAGTAGGCCAGCGGGTCCGATCCGCAAACCACGTAGTGCGGCCGGGCATCAGCGTTCATCCGGAGCCGCTCGGCGGCGCGGCGTGCGCGCTCACGCAGGGGCTCGACCATGCCCGGATGGTAGTCAGCCGCTCGCGGTACGCGCAGCCCTTCGATCATGAACGCATGGTGTCGCCGAGTGCGGGTAGAGCAGCCGCATGCAGACCTTCCTCCCGTACCCGGACTTCCTGGCCAGCGCGCGGGCGCTGGACCAGAAGCGGCTGGACATGTGCGCCGTGTGGTGCGAGCCGGGCCGGGCGGACACCTGCGCGGCCACGATGACCACCGATCTCGCGACCGCCTGCGGCATCGACCTCGTGCGTACCCAGGCGGAGCTGGCCGAGGCCGGCGAGCTGCCGCCCTGGCTGGGCCGGGAGGACCTGCACCGCAGCCACCGGTCGTCGCTGCTGCGCAAGGACCCGGGGCACTACGGCCCGCGGTTCGGCGACGTCCCGCCCGACCTGGAGTACGTCTGGCCCCCTTCCGACCGGGACCGGCGTTGTCGGCTCTGATCGGTCGGCTCGTCGGCGTACGTCGGCATGTGGTGGACCCGGGCGGCAGTGGTGCCTCCCGCGTGCCGCGCCCGGTGCGGGCGGTGGTGGTCGGGGGCGGGATCGCCGGCATGTCGGCGGCGGTGGTGCTGGCCGAGCGCGGGGTGGAGGTGACCGTGCTGGAGGCGGCGCCGACCCTCGGTGGCCGGCTCGGCGCCTGGCCGGAGGAGCTGCCGGACGGCACGCAGCGCAACGAGCACGGCTTCCACGCGTTCTTCCGGCAGTACTACAACTGGCGGTCGATTCTGCGGCGGATCGACCCGGCGCTGGGGTTCCTCAGGCCGGTCCCCGGCTACCCGATCCTGTCGGTCGAGTGGCCGACGGAGGAGTTCGGCCGGCTGCCACCCGCGCCGCCGGCCAACCTGCTCGCCCTGCTGCTGCGCAGCCCGAGCCTGCGGCTGGCCGACCTGCGCGCGATGGACCGGGACGCCGCGCTGCCGCTGCTCTCCTACGACCCGGTTGGCACCTACGCGGAGTTCGACGGGCGGACGGCCGACGAGCTGCTCACCGCGCTGCGGCTGCCGGACCGGGCCCGGGCGATGCTCTTCGAGGTCTTCGCCCACTCGTTCTTCAACCACGAGGCGGAGATGTCGGCCGCCGAGATGATCGCCCAGTTCCACTTCTATCTGCTCGGCAACCCGGAGGGGCTGGCCTTCGACTGCCCGGATCGGGACTACGCCACGGCGATCTGGGAGCCGCTGACCCGGCACGTGTGCCGGCACGGCGGCCGGATCCACCCCGGCACGGCCGCCGCCCGGCTGGACCGGATCCCCGACGGCTGGCGGGTGACCAGCGCCGACGGCGCGGGCCACGACGCCCGGCACGTGGTGCTCGCCGTCGACCCGCCCGCGCTGGCCGCGCTGGTCGCCGCCTCCCCCGGCCTGGTCGCGGCGGCACCCGAGCTGGTGGCGCGGATACCCGCGTTCGGCCGGCCCGGCCCGCCGTACGCGGTGGCGCGCTACTGGGCGGACGGGGACGTACGCCCGGAGCGGGCGGTGTTCAGCGGGGTGTCCCGGCAGCCCACCCTGGACTCGGTCACCCTCTATCACCGGCTGGAGGACGAGCCGCGCCGCTGGGCGCGACGGACCGGCGGCTCGGTGATCGAGCTGCACGCGTACGCCTGCGAGCCGGACGTGCCGGCGAAGGAGCTGGCCGAACGGATGCGGATCGAGCTGACCGCGCTCTGGCCGGAGGCGGCCGACCTGCGGGTCCGTGAGCTGCGCGCCCGTGTCGAGGCGCGGGCACCGGCGTTCGGCCCGGGCAGCCACGCCGAGCGCCCCCGGGTACGCACCGACGCCGACGGGCTCTACCTGGCCGGTGACGGGATTCGGACGGGCTTCCCCTGCGCGCTGATGGAACGGTCGGCAGCGACCGGGATCCTCGCCGCCAACCACATCCTGCGGTCGGCGGGCGTCGCAACCGAGCCGGTCCACTCGGTCCGCCCGCGCGGGCTGCTGACGTAAGGAAGGGGATCGAAATGCGTTGCCCGCCTTTCTGCCACCGATCTACCGTGAGCGCGCAAGGTCAACCACCGCTCCGGGAGCCGTCGATGTCGCTGCGACACGCCACCACCGTGCCGTCGTGGCTGCTCAGCGACGGTTGCCGAGCCGAAGGTCCCCGCGCCGGATGGCCCGACTGACGCGTACCGCGTAGCCGTCACAGCCGCCCGTCCCGTGGACCAGGGCGGCTTTTTGCTGCCGTACCGATGATCGTGAGAGGAGAAGCCCGGTGGACGCCGTCCTCGTCATCAACGCCGACCTCGGCCCGCTGCACCGGGTCACCGTCCAGCACGCGATCCGGATGCTCTGCCGGCGGGTCGCCGAGATCCACGAGGCCGAGCCGGACCGGGTGATCGGGATCTTCCCGGTCCCCCGGGTGGTCCGCCTCGTCCGCTACGTCGTCACCCGCTGGCGGTTCAACGCCGGCCCGGCCTGGTCCCGGGGCGCGGTGCTGCGGCGCGACGGCCACCGCTGCGCGTACTGCGATCGCGCGGCCAGCACCATCGACCACATCCTGCCCCGCTCGCGCGGCGGCCGGAACACCTGGAAGAACACCACCGCCGCCTGTTACGAGTGCAACCAGCGCAAGGGCGACCGGACGCCGGCCGAGGCGGGCATGCCGCTGCGGCGCGAGCCGGCGACACCGAGCTGGGCGGTGCTCGCCGCGCGGTAACGGGCCGGCCGGCGGGCACAGGGGGTCGCGTCGGGGGTACGCCTCCGACGCGGCGTCCGCCGGCCCCGGGCAGCGGTCAGGGGCGTACGGACGGCTCCCAGCCGAAGCGTGGCGGCCGGCGCTCGTTGGCCGCCGCCACCCCCTCGCGGGCCTCGCCGCTGGCCCGGACCTGCCCGTGCCACCAGGCGACCCGCGCGTCGTCGGCGCGCCCGTCGATGATCTCCTTCGCCGCCGCGACGGTGAGCCGCGACCGTTCGGCGATGGCGGCGGTGACCGCGTCGACCCGAGCGGCCAGCGCCTCGGCCGGCAGCACCTCGTCCACCAGCCCGATCCGCAGCGCCCGCTCGGCGTCGACCAACTCGCTGGTGAACAGCAGGTGCTTGGCGGCGGACGGGCCGACCAGCCGGGCCAGCCGCCGGGTGGTCGGCGCGGGATAGACCAGCCCCAGCCGCGCCGGGGGTACGCCGAACCGGGCGTCCGCCGTGGCGAGCCGCAGGTCGCAGGCGACGGCGAGCTGGCACCCGCCGCCGACGCAGGCCCCCTCGATCGCGGCCACGGTGGGCTTGGTGAAGGCCGCCAACCGCTCCTCGGCGGCGACCGCGATGCTGTCGTCACCCGCATCGAGCAGCTCGTCCAGGTCACCGAGGTCGGCACCGGCGCAGAACGTGCCGTCGGCGCCGGTGAGCACCAGCGCGCGCACCGCCGGGTCGGTCTCCAGACCGTCGAGCAGCACCGGGAGCTGCCGCCACATGGCGCTGGTCATCGCGTTGCGGCGGGCCGGGTTCCGGATCACCACGATCGCCACCGGGCCGGTCACCGTGACGGTCAGCTCCGCGTCCGACATGTGTCCTCCATCAGGGTCCGGCCCGACCATAACGGCGCGGGCCCGACGACCACCCGGATGGGGTGGCCGTCGGGCCCGCCGACGGTACGGCCAGGTCAGGAAACGTCGACCGCGGTGTCGTCAATCACGAAGGACGTCTGGTACAGGACGTCCTCGGTGGCGGTGAACTTCAGGGTGACGGTCTGCCCGGCGTACGCGGCCAGTGAGAACGACTTCTGGCTGTACCCGGCGGCCTTGTTCAGGTTCGAGTAGTTGGCCAGGGTCGCCAGCACCGTTCCGGAGGAGTTGAGCACCTGCACCGTGAGCTTGTCGTACGCGGTGGTGGTGGTCGTCTCCGAGCTGTCGATGTGCAGCCAGAAGCTGAAGTTGTACGACGTGCAGCCGGCCGGCAGGCTCACCGACTGGGAGAGCGTGTCGGTGTGCGTGGTGCCGTAGCCGTCCATCCAGGCGTTCCAGGTGCCACCGTGGGTCGGCTGGCCGCTGGAGCCGTACTGGCCGATGACACCGGACGACGCCGTCCAGACGGTGCGGCCGGACTCGAAGCCGGGGTTGCCCAGCTTCTGGCCGGCGCCGGTGCAGCCACCGCTGCCGCCGTTCACGGTCAGCGTGTACGCCGCCGTGCGGTTCCCCGAGGTGGCGGCGCCGGTGACGGTGACGGTGTAGGTGCCGGCCGGCGTGCTGGTCGAGGTGGTGATGGTGAGGGTGGACGAGCCGCCCGAGGTCACCGAGGCCGGGCTGAACGACGCGGAGGCGCCGGTCGGCAGGCCGGACGCGGAGAGCGTCACGGTCTGCGCGGTCCCGCTGGTGGTCGCGCTGGACACGGTGATGGAGACGGCCCCGCCCGTGGTCACCGAGCCGGAGGTCGGCGAGAGCGAGACGGAGAAGTCGTTGCCGGTCGACCCGCAGGCCGCGTCGCTGCCGGCCACGTTGACCGCGGTCCACGCCGCCTGGACGGTCTTGTACTCCGTGGAGCAGTTGCCGTACAGGTCGGTCGCCGCCTTGAGGGTGTACGCCCGGGCGGTGTTCCCCGGGTTGGTGGTGTTGACGTACGTGGTGTTCGAGGTGAAGTACAGGTCGAGCGCCCGGTACCAGATCTTCTCGGCCTTGGCCCGGCCGATGCCGGTCACCGCCGGGGCCGATCCGCAGACCGGCGAGGTGCCGTACGCGGTGGCCCCGGTGCCCTCGGCGAGGTTGAAGAAGAAGTGGTTCCCCGGGCCGGACGAGTAGTGCACGTCGACGTTCTTGGTCGTGCTGGACCAGCAGGAGTGCGACGAGCCGTCCAGCGCCGGGTTGTACATGTAGCGCAGCGGCTTGCCGTTGCCGTTAATGTTGATCTTCTCGCCGATGTCGTAGTCACCCGGGTCGCTCGGCGCGTCGGCGTAGAACTCCACCATCGTGCCGAAGATGTCGCTGGTGGACTCGTTGAGGCCGCCGGACTCGCCGGAATAGACCAGGCCGGCGAGCGCCTCGGTGACGCCGTGGCTCATCTCGTGGCCGGCCACGTCGAGCGACACCAGCGGACGGGCATTGCCGGAGCCGTCGCCGTAGGTCATCTGGGAGCCGTCCCAGAACGCGTTGACGTAGTTGCTGCCGTAGTGGACCCGGCTCGGCACGCCGGTGCCGTTGCCGAAGATGCCGTTGCGGCCGTGCACGTTCTTGAAGTAGTCGAACGTCACCGCGGCGCCGAAGTGCGCGTCGACCGCAGCCGACTGCCGGTCAGAGTTGGTGCCGTTGCCCCAGGTGTTGGTCGAGCTGGTGAACGTCGTGCAGGTGCCGCTGGTCTTGTTGTTCATGTCGCAGGTGCGGCCGTTGCCGTGCGACGGGTCGACCATCTGGTAGGTGCTTCCGGAGAGCGTCGTGTCGATGCTGACCGTGCCGGAGTAGATGCTGTTACCGGTGCCCGCGACGGTCTCGATCTCGTCGTACGAGCCGATCAGCCCGCCGGTGGTGGCATCGGTGACCACGTGCAGCCTGGACGGGGTCTGCTTGTCGGCCTTCCAGCCGAAGGCGACGGTTTCCCAGGCCAGGCGGCCCCGGCCCGAGCTGGCGTCGACGAAGAGCTCCGGGGAGCCCACCGAGGTGAGGGTGCCCGAGAACACCTTGCGCGCGCTGGCTGCGGCGGCGGCCGAGCTGACCTTGGCGGTGGTGCCCAGGGTGAGCGGCGCGGTCAGACCGACCGAGGTGCCGGACATGGTGCCGTTCGGGGCGGTGTGGATGACGAAGTCACCGCCGTAGACGCGCAGGCCGTGGTAGGTCCGGGTGTACCGGGTGTGGGTGGCACCGGAGGCGTCGACCTTCGTACGCACGGCCTGGTAGGCCTCTCCGCCGGCACCCTGGACGGCACCGGGGTTGGCACGGAGCAGACTGTCCGCTCGAGCCGCCGCGGTCTGCGGGGCCGGGGCGGTGGGTGTTGCCGCATGCGCCGTGGTGGTGACGCAGGTCAGCACGCCGCTGGTGAGCAACGCTGCACTGACGGCGGCGAGGGATCTCTTCACGGGCCCTCCTGACAGGGGAAGTGTGACAGGTAGAGTCACCCATGTAGATATAGCGATACATCGAAGAAAGGGGAAGGGGGTCCGGCGATTCCTGCCGGGGCCACTGGCCGTTCGGAGGAGTCAACGCAGGTGGGCGGAACCGAATGGCCCCGCCGTGCGTCCGATCGGCATGAGAACCACCCCGTACGCGGCAGCCCTCCTCGCCGCGTTCCTCGTCCCCGTCGCCGCGTGCGCCCAGACCGGCGAAACCAGTGCCACTCCGACCAGCACGGCGACCAACGCGTCGGCGAGCACGCCGAGCACCGCACCGACCGACGCCGCCGATGCCGGCACCGAGCCGCCCGGCAGGGCGGGCGTGGACGTGGTGCTGGTCACGTCCGGCGGCTTCGCCGGGTTGAACGACACCCTGACCGTGACGCCCGACGGCCGCTGGGCCAAGGTCGACCGGGCAGGTGCCACCCGTACCGGCCAGCTCGACCCCGCCGACCTCGACCGGCTCCGGCAGCTCACCGCCGATCGGCGCCTGCTCACCGAGCCCACCGCCACCACGTCGGCCACGTGCGCGGACGCCTTCACCTACCAGCTCGCCGTGGGTCCGGTCACCTCCGGCTACGTGGACTGCCCGGCGGACGGGGCGCCACCGGCCGCCACCGCCGCGGTGGTGGAGCTGCTCACCCGGGCCACCGACTGACCGCGCCGGTCAGATCAGGTAGTCCGGCGGAAGACCGGTGGCCCGCAGCTCGGACGGCAGATGGGCGACGTCGTTGACGGCGATCAGGCTCGGCGGCCGGGTCGAGCTGTAGCGGATGACGGTCAGCCCGCAGTTGTGGTGGTTCAGCCCGAGCCAGCGTCGCTCGGGGGCGTCCAGCGCGTGCCGGACAAGCCAGCCGATCAGGAAGTTGTGGGTGATCACCAGCTCCCGGACGTCGCCCTCCGCGGGCGCGGTCGCGAACCGGGCCACGGCCTCCGCCGTCAGGCGCGGCCCGTCGGCCCGTTCCTGCTGGGTGAAATCGGCCAGGAAGTCCGCGTACGCCGGGGGCAGGTCGGCCGGGTCGGTGTCGTGCGGCAGGTGGTCCCCGACGCTTTCCATGCGATGTACGGCCACGCCCGGCAGCGCGGCGGTGACCAGCTCCGCGGTCTCCACGGCCCGGCGCGCCGGGCTGTGGAGGACGGCTGCGAACGACGTGCCCCGCAGCCGGCCCCCCAGCAGGGTCGCCTGCCGCCGTCCCCGCTCGGAGAGGCCGGTGTCCCCGCCGGCCTCCGCCCCGTCCTGCTCACCGCGCCGGACCAGGTAGAGAAGTCGACTCGCCACCACATACCTCGCCATCGTCGGGCGGCGCGAGCCTAGCCCGCGCCGCCCGACGACCGCTGCCCCGCAAGCCTCGGCGAACCGCCCGCAGCAGGGTCACCGGCACCGCCCCTCAGGACTGCGGGAACATCTGGCCGATACGGATCTTGTTGCCGAACGGGTCGCGGACGCCGAAGTCGATGCCGTACGGCCGCTCGGTCGGCTCGTCGTAGGCCTCCACGCCCTTCGCCACCAGTTCCTCGTACGTCTTGTGGGCGTCGTCGGTGGTCATGAAGAGGTGACCGCCCAGCGCGCCCTTGGTGAGCAGCTCCCGGACCTGCTCGGCGGTGGCCGGGTCGAGGGCCGGCGGCCCCGGCTTCTCCAGCAGGATCTCGCGCTCCGGGTCGCCCGGCAGGTTGACCGTGAGCCAGCGCATGAAGCCGAGATCGGCGTCGGTGTTGACCTCCATGCCGAGCTTGCCCACGTAGAAGTCGAGGGCCTCGTCCTGGTCGAGGACGTAGATCTGGGAGCGGGAAATCGCGTTCATCGTCATGCCGGAAACGTTAGAGCAGGGCGGTGACCTGCTGCTTATCCAAAACTGATCAGTTGGCCGCGCTCGGCCGCATCCACGCCTTGATGAAGCAGCTCGGTACGTGTGCCGTGACCGCCTTCCGCCGCCGGTATTCCGACGGCGGCTCGCCGACGATGTCCCGGAACGTACGGCTGAACGTGCCGAGGCTGCCGAAGCCCACCGCGTAGCAGATCTCGGTGACCGACTGGTCGGTCTGCACCAACAGGTACATCGCCCGTTCGACCCGACGGCGCTGCAGGTAGCGGTGCGGGGTCTCGCCGAAGGTGGCGCGGAACGTGCGGATGAAGTGCGCCTCGGATACAAGCGCGATCCGGGCCAGCGCCGGCACGTCCAGCGGTTGCGCGTACGCCCGGTCCATGGCGTCCCGGGCGCGCAGCATCGCCCGGTTGGACTCCTCGGCCGCCCGACTCACCGAGCCGCCTCCCTCGACGCCTGCTGGGCGGCCTCGATGACCTCGGTCAGCGCGGCGTGCAGCTTCCGCAGGTCGGCCAGGGGCATGCCGAGCCGTTCGACGATGGCCGGCGGAATCCGCTCGGCCTCGACGCGCAGGGCCCGCCCCTTGGCGGTGAGGGTCACCGCGAGGCTGCGCTCGTCGGCGGGGTTCCGCTCGCGCTGGAGATAGCCGATCGCCTCCAAGCGCTTGAGCAGTGGCGACAGGGTGCCCGGGTCCAGCTGCAACAGGCGGCTCAGCTCGCGTACGGACAGCGGCGCGTGTTGCCAGAGGGCGAGCATCACCAGGTACTGCGGGTGGGTCAGGCCCATCGGTTCGAGCAGCGGACGGTACACGGCCACGACGCCTCGGGCCGCGACGGAGAGGGCGAAGCAGACCTGCTGTTCGAGCGCCAGCGGGTTGTAGATCTGGCTCAGGTCGCCTTCACCGGTTTCTGCCACGGTGCTACCGTACCAATCGTTGGGGCACCAACCATTTGACCACCAACGAGCGGTCGCGGGACGGAGAGTGGACGATGGCTGCCGACGAGAAGAAGGTGCCTGGTGAGGGTGGACGCCTCCTGGGCTGGGTGTTCCGCAACCTCGCCGGCCCGCCGACCGTGGATGGTGCCGTCCAGGGCGGCTCCCGGCAGGCCCGTGACCTGTGGAAAGAGGACCTTGAGCGGCGTAAGCAGTGGAGCCGCGAGCAGCGCGAACGCAAGCGCGCCGAACGCGAGGCCCGCCGCGGCCACTGACCGTACGGCGGGATCGAACCGGCTGGATCAGCATCCGCGCCTGGCCCACGGATCGGTTGCAGCTCAGCTGGGTTCGCCTCGGCGTGTCGGCCTGCTCAGCCGTCACTGATCCACGGGTCGAGCCATCCGGCCGCCGCGCGGCGGCCACCATCGCGAAACGCCTGATGGAATTGGAGCCCCCGGCCGGGATCGAACCGGCGACATCTCGCTTACAAGGCGAGTGCTCTGGCCAGCTGAGCTACAGGGGCGCGTGGTGCCGGGGTCAGCATAGCGACTGACGCTCGGTAATCCCGCTCGGCAGGGCTCCCGAGCATGGAAAACGTCAATTTTCTGGCCACGGCGCCGACGTATCGCCGCCGCCGCGAGGGCGAGCCGTGAGGATTGCTGCCTCACCGTGCTCGTGTGACCGTTTTGCGGTATGCGATCCATCCCACCCGATGATCCCCATCTTGGCAGGGTCGGAAAACCCGTTTACCGTGCAGTGACACGGACGACACCTCGGGCAGTCTCAGCTGCCCCCGGCGGCGCCCGTTGACCGGCACCGTGGGTGCCGGTCGCTCCTTCACTCGGATCGTCCGGCACGTTCCTGCCGGTGAAAGGAAGCGCTCCACCATGGCTACGGTCACCTACGCAAAGGCGTCCCGCATCTACCCGGGCACCGAACGCCCCGCGGTCAACAAGCTCGAGCTGGAGATCGGCGACGGCGAGTTCCTCGTCCTGGTCGGCCCGTCGGGCTGCGGCAAGTCCACCAGCCTCCGGATGCTCGCCGGTCTGGAGGACGTCGACGACGGCGCCATCTACATCGACGAGCGGGACGTCACCCACCTGCCGCCGAAGGCTCGCGACATCGCGATGGTCTTCCAGAACTACGCCCTCTACCCGCACATGACGGTGTACGAGAACATGGCGTTCGCGCTGAAGCTGCGCAAGACCTCGAAGACGGAGATTGACCGTCGGGTCAAGGAGGCGGCGGCGCTGCTCCAGCTCGAGGACTTCCTCAACCGCAAGCCGAAGGCGCTCTCCGGTGGCCAGCGTCAGCGGGTCGCCATGGGCCGCGCGATCGTCCGCGAGCCGCAGGTCTTCCTCATGGACGAGCCGCTGTCGAACCTCGACGCCAAGCTCCGGGTGCAGACCCGTACGCAGATCGCGTCGCTGCAGGCCAAGCTGGGCGTCACCACGGTCTACGTCACCCACGACCAGGTCGAGGCCATGACCATGGGCCACCGGGTCGCGGTCATGCTCGACGGCGTCCTGCAGCAGGTGGACACCCCGCGCGCGCTCTACGACACCCCGGCCAACGTCTTCGTCGCCGGCTTCATGGGCTCCCCCGCCATGAACATCAAGACGGTGTCGCTGAACGAGCAGGGCGCGGCGTTCGCCGAGCTGCAGGTCCCGCTGACCCGCGAGCAGGTCGCGGCGGCCAGGGCCGAGGGTGGCGACGGCAAGGTCACCGTGGGCTTCCGCCCGGAGGACTGCGACCTAGTCAGCCCGACCGAGGGCGGCATGCCGGTCGTGGTCGAGCTGGTCGAGGACCTGGGCTCCGACGCCAACATCTACGGCCACGCCGCGCTCGACGGGCACAACGAGCGCTTCGTCGTACGGACCGACCGGCGCTCCATGCCGAACATGGGTGACACCGTGTTCGTCAAGCCGCGAGCGGGCCGCAGCCACGTCTTCCACGCCGCCACCGGCAACCGGATCTGACGTACGCGAAAAAGGGCGGTCCGTCTCGGCGGACCGCCCTTTCCGTGTCTGTGAACCCCGGGTTATGCCTCGACGGCGCGCCGGCGGGCGACCTCGGCGAGGGTGACCGCGGCGGCGACGCTGGCGTTGAGCGACTCGACGTCGGAGACCATCGGGATGCTCACGGTCAGGTCGCAGGTCTCGCCGACCAGCCGGGACAGCCCGCGACCCTCCGAGCCGACCACCACGACCAGCGGGCCGACCGCGGCCTCCAGGTCGTACAGGTCGGTCTCGCCGTCGGCGTCCAGGCCGACCACCATGAAACCGGCGTCCTTGCACGCCTTCAGCGACCGGGTCAGGTTGGTGACCTGGGCGACCGGCACCCGCGCGGCCGCGCCGGCACTGGTCCGCCAGGCGGTCGCGGTGATCCCGGCGGCCCGCCGCTCGGGTACGAAGACCCCCTGCGCGCCGAACGCGGCGGCGGACCGGATCACCGCGCCGAGGTTGCGCGGGTCGGTGACCCCGTCCAGCGCGACCAGCAGCGGGGCGGCCTGCTCCAGCGAGGCCGCCACCAGGTCCTCGAACGGCTCGTACGCGAACGGCGGCACCTGGAGGCCGACGCCCTGGTGCAGCACGCCGCCGGTCATCCGGTCCAGCTCGGCCCGGCTGACCTCCAGGATCGCGATGCCCCGGTCGGCGGCGGTCCGGACGATCTCGTTGACCCGGTCGTCGATCTCGATGCCCTGCGCGGTGTAGAGGGCGGTCGCCGGCACCTGGGCCCGCAGCGACTCCAGCACCGGGTTGCGCCCGACCAGCAGCTCCGGGCTGTCCTTGGACGGGGTGGACTTGCGGCCCGGGGCGACCCGGGGGCCACCTCGGCCGGCGGGCTTGCCCTTGCCGCCCTTCAGCGGCACGCCAGCCCGGGTGCCCTTGCCCCAGGTGGTGTCCTTGGTGCCCGGCTGGCCGATCTTGGGGGCGCGCCCCTCCTCGGCCGCCGCGCGCCGCTCCTTGTCCTGCTTCCAGGCGGTGCGCTGGGGCAGCTTCTCGGTGCCCGAGTACCCCTTGTGCCAGGGTCGTTCGTCGGCGGGCAGGGTGCGGCCCCGGCCCGCGAGGGAGTCCTTGTTCTTGCCACCGGAGCCCTTCGGGGCACCCGCCTTCGGCGTCAGTCGCCGGCCACGGCGCTGCGAGTTGCCGGCCATCAGTCCTGCTCTCCAATAGTCCAACGGGGGCCCTGGGGGGTGTCCTCGACCACCACGCCGGCCTGCTTGAGCTGGTCGCGTACGGCGTCGGCGGCGGCCCAGTCCTTGCGGCTGCGGGCCTGGGCACGCTGCTCCAGGGCGAGCGCGATCAGGGAGTCCACCACGCCGCGTAGGTCGCTCGCGTGGCCGCCACCGGTCCAGGCCGGGTCCAGGGGGTCGACGCCGAGGATATCCAGCATCGCCCGCACGGCGGCCAGCGCCGTGCGGACGGTCACATCGTCGTCGGCGGTCAGCGCGGTGTTGCCGTCGCGCAGGAGGTCGTGCAGCACGGCCAGAGCGGCCGAGGTGTTCAGGTCGTCGTTCATGGCCGCCACGAAGCCGGCCGGCAACTCGCCGAGCTGCCCGGGGCCGACCCGCTCGGCGGCCCGCTGCACGAAGCCCTCGATCCGCCGGTACGCGACCGCGGCCTCGCGCAGCGCGTCCTCCGAGTAGTCGATGCGGGACCGGTAGTGCGCGGCGGCGTAGTAGTAACGCAACTCGACCGGGCGCACCCCGAGGGCGGCCACGTAGTCGAGGTCGAGGGTGTTGCCCAGCGACTTGCCCATCTTGGTGCCGCCGATGCCGAGCAGGCCGTGGTGCACCCAGTAGCGGGCGAACGGCAGGTCGGCCGCCTGCGACTGGGCGATCTCGTTCTCGTGGTGCGGGAAGGTCAGGTCGAGACCACCGCCGTGAATGTCGAACTCGGGCCCGAGGTAGCGCCAGCACATCGCCGAGCACTCGATGTGCCAGCCGGGCCGACCCCGGCCCCACGGCGACGGCCAGTACGCGTCGGCCGGCTCGTCCGGCTTGACGCCCTTCCAGAGCGCGAAGTCCCGCGGGTCACGCTTGCCCCGCTCCGGGGCGTCCCCGGCGGACTGCATGTCCTCCGGGGACTGGCCGGAGAGCGACCCGTACGCGGGCCAGGATGCCACGTCGAAGTAGACGTCGCCGGAGCCGTCGGTGGCCGGGTAGGCGTGCCCGGTCTCGATCAGTCGGGCGATCAACTCGTGCATCTCCGGGATGTGCCCGGTGGCCCGCGGCTCGTACGTCGGCGGCAGCACGTTCAGCGCCCGATAGGACTCGGCCAGGATCTGCTCGTTGGCGTACGCGATCGACCAGAACGGGTGGCCCCGCTCCATCGCCTTGACCAGGATCTTGTCGTCGATGTCGGTCACGTTACGGATGAAGGTGACCTCGAAACCGGACGCGATCAACCAGCGGCGCAGCACGTCGTAGTTGACGCCGGAGCGAAGGTGACCGATGTGCGGCGGGGCCTGGAGGGTGAGACCACACAGGTAGACGCCCACCTTGCCGGCTTCCCGGGGGACGAAGTCCCGGACCGTTCGAGTGGCGGTGTCATACAGGCGTAGCGTCACCGTACAAGGGTAGCCGCACGCACGATTCCGGGTCGCTCGGTGCCGGGTCGTACGCTGCGTGCTGTGGACACGGCGGCGCGCACGGGAGAGACGGCTCAGACCCTGGACCGGGGCCTGCGCCTGCTGCACCTGGTCGCCGACGCGCCCGGCGGGCTGACCGTCACCGAGGCGGCGAACCGGCTGGGCGTCGGCCGGGCGGCGGTCTACCGGCTGGTCGGCGCGCTGACCGACCACGGCATGCTGCGTCGCGACGGTACGGGCCGGCTCCGGCTCGGCGCGGGCGTGCTGCACCTGGCCCGGCGCGCCCAGCCGCTGCTCGCCGAGGGGGCGTTGCCCGCGCTGCGCCGGCTGGCCGAGCAGGCCGGCGCGACGGCACACCTGACCGTGGTCGAGGGCGGCGAGGGGGTCGCCCTAGCGGTGGTGGAGCCGAGTTGGACGTCGTTCCACGTGGCGTACCGGACCGGCTCCCGGCACCCGTTGGAGCGGGGAGCGGCGGGGCGGGCCATCCTCGCCGGCCGGGCGGGCGTCGCCGGCCCGGTCAGCACCAGGGGAGAGCTGCAGTCCGGGGCGTACGGGGTGGCCGCGCCGGTGCTCGGGGTGCCCGGGCTGGAGGCGAGCGTCGGCGTGGTGTCCCTGGCCCCGCTCGACGTCGAGGTGGTCGGGGCCCAGGTGGCCGCCGCCGCTGCCGCCATCACCACCGCCCTGGCCTGACCCCATGGCCGGGCTTGATCGACTCTGTGTGCGGCAACGTGTGGTCTCAGGCGGCCCGGAGACCACCATCTGCCGCACATTGAGTCGATCTCGCATAGCACGGCCGACGGCTGTGGTGCCGGTTGTCCACAGGCCGGCGGGGACGGCCGGGCGGCGGTTGTCCACAGGCCGGCGGGGACGGCCGGGCGGCGGTTGTCCACAGGGGTATCAGTAGGCGGTCCCAGGTCGGCAGGCTGGTCGGCATGCCTCCTCAGCCACACCGGCCCGACCTCCTGGCCTGGCGGGTGTTCCGTGGCTCCGACGTGGTTCGGCGTGGTTTGCTCACCCGGTATCAGCTCCGCAGTTCGGCGTGGATACGCGTGCGCCACGACGTCTACGCCGACGCCCGCCTCGATCGGGATCATGCGCTCGCCTGTCGGGCGGCAACGCTTCAACTGCCGCCGGAAATACTGATCGCCGGGCCGTCGTCCGCGTACCTGCACGGCATCGAGCACGCCGCCGATTTCACCGACGACGTCCATGTTCTCGCGCCCCGCCCGACCGGGCTGCGTAGTCAGCGCGGGCTCCGGGTTCACTCGACGCTGCTCACGGTGCCGCCGCCCGCGCCGGTCCAGCCCGGTCAAGGGCCGCGCGCACCCTCGCGACTGCTCCGGGTGGCCGACGCGCCCCTGATGTCCGCGGCTGACCCAGCGGCGGAGGCCGGGCCGGTGCCCACAGCGGCGGAGGCCGGGCAGCTGCTCGGCCCGCCCCTGACGTTCGCGGCAGACCCAGCGCCGCCCGCCGGGCAGTTGCTCGACGCGCCCCTGACGTTCGCGGCCGACGCACCGATGCGGACCGGGCCGGCGGAGGCTGCCTGGGAAACCGCCGCCTGGCTGGATCCGATCCGCGCGGTCGGGATCATCGACACGTTGCTCGGCCGGGGCCTCACCAGCCCGGCGGCGCTCGCCGAGATCGGTGACCGCAATGCCGAGCGTCCGGGCGGGCGGCGGGCCCGTTGGGTATTCGGCCTGGCCGACGCACGAGCGGAGTCTCCGGCCGAGTCGGCGCTGCGGGTTCGCCTGGTGCTCGCCGGGCTGCCCAGGCCGCTGGCACAGCACCCAGTTTGCTTGCTCTCCGGTCTGGTGCTGCATCCGGACCTGGCCTGGCCCGAGTTCCGGGTCGCGGTCGAGTACGACGGCCACTGGCACGCCGACCCGGACCAGCTCCACCGGGACCGGCGGCGACTGAACCAACTCGTCACGGCCGGCTGGCTGGTGCTGCACGTGACGAGCCGCCGCCTGCATCACGAGTTCCCCGCAGTCGTCCGTGAAGTCCGCGCCGCCCTGGCCTCCCGCGGCTGGCGCCCCTGAGATCAACGCGGTGTGCGGCATGTTGGGGTCAAATCCGATGACGAGACCACGTTTTGCCGCACACCGAGTTGATCAGGAGGGCCGGGAAAGCCGGAGAGCGAGCCCCGCGATCCGGGCGAGCGCCTCGGGCAGCTCGGTCAGCGTGGGCACCTCGGCGTCCGGGACCAGCCCGGACGGGCGGGGCAACCCGGCGCGGTTCAGCCAGATCGCTCGCAGTCCGGCCCGCTGCGCCGCCACCACGTCGTGCGCCGGCGAGTCCCCCACGTAGACGATTCGCTCGGCCGGCACCCCGGCCGCTGCCACCACTGCGGCGTAGAACTCCGGCGCCGGTTTCTTCGGCAGGCCGTCCTCGTGCGCGTACAGCTCGAACGAGAACTGGCCGGCGAGCCCGCAGCGCGCGGCGCGGCTGTTGCCGTTGGTGGCGAAGCCCAGCAGGTGGTGTGGGCGCAGCGCGGCGAGCGTGGGCACCGCGTCCGGGAATGGCCGGCTCAGCGCGAACCGCCGGGCGAAGAAGATCGTCGCGAACCTTTCCAGTTGGTCGCCGAGCCCGACCCGGGCCAGCGACCGGGCCAGCGCCGCCCGCCGGATCTCAAGCACCGGCGCGGCGAAGAGCGCGCCGAATGCCTCATTCCAGTCCGACTCCAGGTCCGCGAGGGATACCCCCGCCGCCGCCGGACTCCACCGCCGCATCTCGTCGAGCACTGCCACCAGCGCACCGGTGACCGCCGGCCGCAGGTCGACCAGGGTCTCGTCGGCGTCGAAGACGACCGTGGTACGTGGTTCGTTCATCGCTCGCAGGCGAGGGCCGGCTCGGCCGGGGCGGGCGGGACCACCGCCGGCGTGGCGCGCAGTTCGTCCAGCCGGACCACGGCGACCCCGATCACGATCAGCGCCCCGCCGAGCAGTTGAACGGCGCTCGGCAGCTCGCCCAGCACCAGCCAGGCGATCAGCACGGCGAACATCACCTCGGTCAGCCCGACGAACGAGGAAAGCCGCGCGCCGAGCAGCCGGGCCCCGGCGACGCCGGTCAGATACGCGACCACGGCCGCGATCAGCGACAGGCCGGCGATCGGCACCAGCCAGCTCACCCGGTGCCCGGCGAAGGTCACGTCGGCGGCGCTCGCCGTCAGCGGCAGCACCCCGAGCACACCGAGCAGGATCAGCGCCAGCGCACCGACGGCCATGCCCCCGCTCGCCATCACCACGGACGGCAGCGCGGCGTCGAGCCGGCCGGCGATGACGTAGTAGCCGGCCAGGCCGACCCCGGCGCCGAGCCCCCAGAGCACCCCGACCGGGTCGAGCCGCTCGGCCCCGGTCAGGTCCAGCACGAACACCAGCCCGCCGAGCGCGGTCAGCGAGCCGGCCACGGTGAGCAGCCGGGGCCGCTGGCCGTGGACCAGCCACATCCAGCCGACCACCAGCACGATGCCGAGGTATTCCAGCAGGAGCGCGACGCCGACCGGCAGGTAGCGGACCGCGTTGAAGAAGCACGCCTGAGCGACCGCCACACCGAGCACTCCGAACACGACGATCGTGCCGGCGTTGCGGCGCAGCACCGGCCGCCGACCGCGCAGCGCCAGCACGGCCGGTACGGCCAGCACCAGCGCCGCGATGCCGACCCGGGCCACCACGACGGCCTCGGCGGACCAGCCACCGTCGATCAGCGAACGGGCGAAGGTGCCCGAAGTGGCGAAGGTGACCGCGGAGATCAGGGCCAGGCCGAGGCCGACGCCGGACCGTTCACGCATCAAGGCTCCTAGATCAAGGCCACCGGTCATCGGTGAAACAAGGTTATGCTGATGACGCTAGGCCGGCATCCTGACAGGAGTCAAGTTGCTTTTCGCCCATGACACCGAGTGCAGCCTGGTCGCCGCCGCGGGGCTGGTCAACACCGCCGGTCCCGACCGCGAGGGGCTGCCGGACGTGGCCGCCCTCGACGACTTCGTCGCCTCGCACGGCTGGACCGGCCGGCACGAGCACACCGACGGAGAGTTGGTCGAGGTCCGCACCCTGCGCCCCCGGCTCCGCCGGATCTGGTACGCCGACACCGACGAGGTGGTGGCCATCGTCAACGGGCTGCTCCGCGAGTCGCACGCGCTGCCGCAGCTGATCCGGCACGACGACGAGCCGTACCACGTGCACGCCGTGCCCCGCGACGCGCCGCTGGCGACCCGGATGGCCGTCGAGGCCGCCATGGCGCTGGCCGACCTGGTCCGGATGGGCGAGCTGAGCCGGCTGCGCATCTGCGACCACCCGGACTGCGACAACGTCCTGGTCGACCTGTCGAGGAACCGGTGCCGCCGGTTCTGTGACGCCGGCTGCGGCAACCGCGCCGCGGTGAGCGCCTACCGGGCTCGCAAGGCGGCGTCCCACCCCTGACGCACCGCAGGCCAGTCCTCCCGGCGCAGCTCGTACTCGACCTCGCCGTGCTCGGTGCCGGGGATCGGGTCGTCGAAGGTCAGGTGAAAGGTACGGACGTAGCGCAGGCCGGCCTTTCCCATGACGGCCCGGGACCGGGCGTTGACCGCCATCGTCTCCGCCCAGACCCGCCGGACGCCCACGGTCTCGAAGGCGTGTCGGACCAGGGCCCGGGACCCCTCGGTGGCCAGACCGTGCCCCCAGGCCGACCGGCGCAGCCGGTAACCCAGCTCCGCCTCGGTCCCGTCGGCGGACGGATCCAGCGCGAACCAGCCCAGGAACTCCCCGCCCGCGCCGTCGAGGGCCGCCCAGCGGCCGAGGCCGGGATGGCGGTCGTACTGCGCGAGGGCCCGGGGCAACTGCTCGTCCCGTACGGCGGCCAGCGGCGTCGGTTGCCCGCCGGTCAGGAAGCGCATGACCTCCGGGTCGCTGTCCAGCTCGACCAGGTGATCCACGTCGGCCGTGGTGAACCGGCGCAGCCGCAACCGCGCGGTCTCCAGCAGCATCCCAGCGTCGTCAGGCACCGTCGGATCATGCCGACCCCGACGCCGCCGGTCGACGGATTTAGGCCGCTTCGGCATGGCAGCCGCCCGACGGACGCCCCTCGTTCCGGCCGAATATGGGCCAAGTCTGATATGCCTCTCAGGCATAATCATGACTCCGAGGCATATCGCTCTCAGGTGGACTCTGTAGCTGGGCCGTCAACGATCAAGGGCTGAGCCGGAAGCGTCCAGCAGGTTCGCGTCAGGAGGGCTGCTCGCTACGCCGCGGCGCCGCAGTCACAAAAACCCGCCAGGCGTACGGGTCGAAGGTGAGCACCGGACCAGCCGGATCCTTACTGTCCCGCACCCCGACCACCCCCGGAAGATTCGTCGCCACCTCGACACAGTCGTTGGTCTGGGCGCTACGCCTGCTCTTCCGCCAAGTGGCACCCGTCAAATCCATGACTCCGCCACTTCCCTCACCAGCTCGATGGACTCCTGCGGGGGCAATGCCTCGCCAAGGGTAGCCTCCCAGACCCGTTGCAGCCGACCGAGATCCGCCGGTTGATCAAGCTCCTGCCCACCCACCTGCGTGCCGAGGAACGCCAGGTCGATTCCCTCGCGGAGAGTCGCAAGGATGAACGGGCCACCGAGCCCCGGATACTCCTGGGCGGACAACGGCACGACGTGCAGCCGGACGCGGGGGTGCTCGGTCGCGATCCGGGCGAGGTGTGTCGTCTGGTCACACATGACCTTGCGCATGCCGACTTGACGGCGAAGAGCGGCCTCGTCCACCACCGCCATCAATCGTGGCGGCTGCTCCTCGTAGAGGATGCGCTGGCTCGCCATTCGCTCGTTGAGTCGGCGCTCGACATCCTCCGGTTCGAGCAGCCCACCCGCCTCGAAGACGGCACGGGCGTATGCCTCGGTCTGGAGCAGGCCGGGCACGTAGAGCGGCTCGAACCAGCGCAGCACCTTCGCCTGCGCGACGATCGCGCCTCCGCCGCGTAGCCAGGGTTGGGCTCGGTCCAGGCTGACCAGGTCGGTGAGCATGCGACCGAAGAGGCCGCCGGTGTCGAGGGCCTGGTCGAAGAGTTCCAGGTATTTCGGGGTGGGTGGCTGCTGGCCCAGCTCGACCGCGCTGACCATGGACGGCGAGTAGTTCATCGCCTTGGCCAGCTCCTCCTGACTCCAGCCTCGTCGGGTCCGCGCGCGGCGCAACTCCGCCACCAGGAACGCCGCCGCTGTCATCCGACCGTCCGCCATCTCCAGCCGCCCTCCACCATCGCGGTGATCGACTCCAGTGCCGCGCCACCGGCCACCCGGCTCCGCTCCACAGGGCCTCGGACAGCGCGGGCAAACCCTTCCGACCGTAGTCGTGTCGTCAGCAGACTGTGAAACGCGACGCTCGCCGCTCAATCCCCCGAGCGCGGGTTCGCGGTGGGACCGCCCGCTCCCCCGGCTGGGCGGTCCCACCAGCCGGGGTGATGTCGCAGACGACTCAGCTCCATAGGAGGGGCAACAGACATGCCTCGAAACCAACGCCCGATCCCGCTCGCGCCCCGGCACCGCCGCATCTGGCGGGGGTTGCGGCTCTACTGCTCCTGCGGCCTGCGCTGGCGCACCTGCCCGGACCGGCACACGGCCGTGCCGACCGAGCCCGCCACGCCGCCGCCCCCGAACCGTCCGCCCTGGGCTCAGGCCACCGTGGCGAACCCACAGGTCGGCCGCGCCGGGTGGCTCACCCTGGCCCAGTCCTGGCGGGCTAACGGCGGCCGGTGGTGACCGGTGCGGGGCTGCCGGCCCGGCCGCACCTGCCGCTGCGCCCGCTCTGGCTCTGCCGGGTGTGCGCCGCGCCCTGGCCGTGCGCCGCCGCCCGGCTCTCCCTGACCGCCGAGTACGCGGCCGACCCGATCGGGCTCAGCGTCTATCTCTGCGGGGTGCTGTACGAGGCGACGGCCGACCTGCACCGGCTGAACCCGGACGACGCGCCCGACCCGGCCGCGCTCTTCGACCGCTTCCTCGCCTGGGCGCGGCGGCGAAGCACCCGGTGAACCGGGTCAGGGATGGGTCATCCGGAGCAGGTCGAGGGCCTCGTCGAGCTGGGTCTCGCTGAGCTTGCCCGAGGCGACGTGCCCCCGGGAGATCACCACCTCGCGGATGGAGACCTGCTTGGCCAGCGCCTCCTTCGCGATCGAGGCGGCCTCGTCGTACCCGAGGTGGCGGTTGAGCGGGGTGACGATCGACGGCGAGCCCTCGGCGTACGCCAGGCAGACCTCGGCGTCCGCGACCAGGCCGACCACGAGGCGGTCGGCGAAGAGCCGGCTCGACGCGGCGAGCAACTTGATCGACTCCAGCAGGTTGCGGCCCATCACCGGGAGCATCACGTTCAGCTCGAAGTCGCCCTGCGAGCCGGCGAACGCCACCGTGGCGTCGTTGCCGATCACCTGGGCGCAGACCTGGCGCATCGCCTCGGCCACCACCGGGTTCACCTTGCCCGGCATGATCGACGAGCCGGGCTGAAGGTCGGGGATGCGCAGCTCCCGCAGGCCGGCACGCGGGCCGGAACCCATCCAGCGGATGTCGTTGGCCACCTTGTAGAGGCCGACCGCGATGGTGCGAAGCTGGCCGGAGGTTTCCACCAGCGCGTCCCGGGCACCCTGCGCCTCGAAGTGGTTACGCGCCTCGGCCAGCGGCAGGCCGGTGGAGGTGCGCAGCTTCTCGATCACCTTGCCGGCGAAGCCCAGCGGGGTGTTGATGCCGGTGCCCACGGCCGTGCCGCCGAGCGGCAGCTCGGCCAGCCGGGGCAGCACCGCCTCCAGCCGCTCGACGCCATAGCGGACCTGGGCGGCGTACCCGCCGAACTCCTGGCCGAGGGTGACCGGCGTGGCGTCCATCAGGTGGGTACGGCCCGCTTTGACCACCGTCTCGAACTCGGCCGCCTTCTCCTCCAGCGCACCGGCGAGGTGCTTCAAGGAGGGGATCAGATCTTCCACCACGAACTGGGTGGCGGCCAGGTGGATCGACGTCGGGAAGACATCGTTGCTGGACTGCGAGGCGTTGACCTCGTCGTTGGGGTGCACGTCCCGGCCCAGCTCGCGGCTGGCCAGGGTGGCGATCACCTCGTTGGCGTTCATGTTCGACGAGGTGCCGGAGCCGGTCTGGAAGACGTCGACCGGGAACTGGTCGTCGTACCCGCCGTCGGCAACGTGGGCGGCGGCGGTGGCGATCGCCTCCGCCACGTCCGCCCCGATCACCCCCAGCTCGCCGTTGACCTGGGCGGCGGCCCCCTTGATCTGCGCCAGAGCCTTGATCTGGGCCGGTTCGATGCTGCGCCCGGAGATCGGGAAGTTCTGCACCGCACGCTGGGTCTGCGCCCGCCACAGGGCCTCGGCGGGCACCTCCACCTCGCCCATCGAGTCGCGTTCGATCCGGTAGCCAGCCGCCTCTGGAGTCGTCACGCGTACCATCCTGCCGCGCCCCTCGCCGACGCGCAGATGATCGCTCAGGCCAGCTCGGCCAGCAGCTTCTCGACCTCGCCCTGATCGGGTGACTCGACCTGCCGGAACAGCGCCAGCGCCCGGGTCCAGTGCGAGCGGGCCGCAGCCTGGTCGGTGGCTCGCAGGCAGCGGGCGATGCCATCCAGCGCCCGGGCCTGCTCGTAGCGGGCGGCGAGTCGGGTGGCATCGGCGAGCACCCGGCGGTGCAGGTCCAGCGCGCTGGCTACATCACCCTGATCGAGGACGGCCCGGCCCAGCAGGTTCCGCGAGGCGAGCTGACCGATCCAATCGCCGGACTCGCGCATCGCCACCAGCGCCTCGCTGTGCAGGAGCACCGCCTCCCCGGGATGGCCGGCCTGGCGCTCGAGCACGCCGATCTCGTTGAGCACCTCACCCTCGCCGAAGCGGTTGTGGCCCCTGCGCTTGAGGAGCAACGCCAGCCGCAACAGCCGCCGGGCCGGCCCCAGATCGCCCATCCGGTGCCGGATCATCCCCAGGTGACCGAGGGCGTTCGCCGACCCGCGAAGGTCACGGGCGACCCGGGCCAGCAGGAGGTGCTGCCGGGCCACGCGCAGCGCCTCCTCGTACCGGCCGAGTTGCATCAGCGGGACCGCCAGGTTGTTGCACATGTTTCCCAGCACCGTGGCCTCGTCGGGATACCGGGTCAGCCGAATTGCTTCACGGATGTGCTCCACAGCGCGGCAATACTCGTCGGCACCGATGTAGGCACCGCCCAGGTTGCCCACGCTGTTCCGTATGCCGCGACGCAGTCCGAGTCGGCGGTAGCGGTCGACCACGGCCTCCATCAGACGGGTCACCTCGGAGAACCGGGCCAGCCGGTAGTGGGCCGACGCGAGATAGTTCATGGCCATCGCCACCGCCTCGTCGTCGCGCAGCGTCTCAGCGGCGCGTAGAGCGATGGTGTGAGTCTCGATCAACTCGTCGAGATGTCCCCCGTCGAAGTGCGACCGCCAGCACGCCCGGGTCAGCTGCCAGCAGTGCCGGAGGAAGCCCTCGGCCTCGGCAAGCCGGACCAGGGCGGTCAGCGCCGACCGGTTCTCGTCGAACCAGCTACAGCCCTGGTCCACGGTGGCCTCGACCAGGTCCGGACGGGCCGGCGGAGGGAAGCGGTGGAGGTCGTAGCCGGCCTCGATCGTTCGGGCGATCGCGGCCGCCACCTGCAGGTGGTGATCGAGCAGCCGCTCCACGCCGGCCCGGCGCTCGTCGGCCCGCTCGGGTGCGGCCAGCAGCCCTCGGGCGTACTCCCGCAGCAGGTCGTGCAACCGGTACCGGCCGGGCTCCACCTCATCCGCCAGGTGCGCGTCGATCAGTTCGTCGAGCGGGTCGCGCACGTCCGGTAGGGGCAGCTCGATGAGAGCTGCGGCCACCCGATTCTCGAACCGGACGCCTGGATGCAGCCCGAGCAGCCGGAACAGCCGCTGCGCCGAGGGCGAGACCTGGGCGTACGACAGGGCGAAGGCCTGCCCCACCGAGCGCTCGCCGGCCGCGAGTTCGGCCAACGGGTCCGGCCCGGCGGCCAGCCGCTCGGCCAGGTCGGCGATCCGCCAGCGGGGCCGGTGCGCCAGGCGGGCGCCGGCCAGGCGGATCGCGAGCGGCAGGTATCCGCACCGGCGGGCCACCTCGGCGGCGGCCAACGGCTCGGCGGCCACCCGCTCCCGGCCGGCGACCCGCGCGAGCAGCTCCACCGCCTCGTCCGGATCAAGCACCGGCAACGACGATGGCCGCCCGTCGTCGAGCCCGACCAGCCGGCGGCGGCTGGTGATCAGCACCAGGTTGTCCGGCCCGTTGGGCAGCAGCGGTGCCACCTGCGCGGTGCTGGCCGCGTTGTCCAGGACCACCAGGGCGCGCCGGCTGGCCAGCTCGGTACGCCACATCGCCAGCCGGTCGTCCAGGTCGAGCGGCACCCGCTCGGCTGGCACGCCGACCTGTCGGAGCAACGTGGCCACCGCAGCGGTCGGGGCCAGCGGGGTGCGCTCGCTGTGCCCGTGCAGGTCGACGAAGAGATGCGCGTCGGGATAACGGTCACCAAGGGCGGTCGCCACGTGCACGGCCAGGGTGGTCTTGCCGCTGCCGGGCATCCCGTCGATCAGCTGGATCCGGGCCCCGTCCTCCTCGATCTCCTGCACCAGCCGAGCCACCGTCTGTTGCCGGCCGGTGAAGTCGCCGATCGCCCGGGGCAGCGAGCGGACCGGCACCGTGGCATCGCTCTCCAGGCCGCCCGACGCCACGTCCCCGGCGAGCACCCGCTGATGCAAATCCTGCAACGCCGTACCGGGCTCGATGCCGAGTTCCTCGGCGTAGATGCGGCGGCCCTCGCGGTAGACGACGAGCGCGCCCGCCTGCCGTCCCACTGCGGCGAGGGCGAGCATGAGCTGGCCGCGCAGCCGCTCCCGCAGCGGATGCTGATCCACGGTCTCGGTCAGCTCGTCGATCAGATCGGCCGCCCGGCGCAGCCGCAGCTCGACGTCAACACACTCCTCCAGCGTGGCCAGGCGCTGCTCGTCGAGGGCCTGCGCCCGCCGCCGTACGCTCCGGCTCGCGATTCCGCTCAGCGCCGGGCCGCGCCAGAGCGCCAGCGCGGCCCGGTAGTGCCGGCGCGCCTCGGCCGGCTGACCGGCAGCCACCGCCGCCCGACCGGACTCGACCGCCCGGGCGAAGACCTCGGCGTCCAGATCGGCCGGGTGAACCCGGATGCCGTAGCCCACCGGATCGGTGACGATGGTGTCCGGGGGCAGCCCGAACCCGGTGAGTCGCTGCCGCAGCCGGGACACGCAGATCTGAAGCTGGGTCCGAGCGGTCGCCGGCGGCCGTTCCTCCCAGACCGCGTCGATCAATTCCTCGACGGGCACCACCCGGCCGGAGCGGAGCAGCAGCATGGCGAGCACGGTCCGGTCCCGTCCCGCGGTGACGGTGGCCTCGCCACCGCCCAACTGCAGGGCGCCCAGGATCCGGAAGCGCATCTGTGTGTCCCCGAACGCCTTCCCTGTGTGCAACGTTCAGCAGCGTAGCCCGGCCACCACGGATCGCCGCCGCTGGCCGATAGCGATTTGATAGCGGATCGACAGGGAAAGCCCCGAGACTCGTCCCGGGATGTCGGTGACGGCATCTGACGGGGGCGGTGCGCCCACCGGGGATCCCCCCTCCCGGTTGGGCGCACCGACGTCGCTGGACGGCAGACACACGAGGGGTGCCCCGGGCACCCCTTTCGCGTACGCGACGGTTCAGCGCCGGCCGACGGTGAGGACCGGCTTGGTGACCTCGGCGAAGAAGTCGTCACCCTTGTCGTCGACGACGACGAAGGCGGGGAAGTCTTCCACCTCGATCTTCCAGACCGCCTCCATGCCCAGCTCGGGGTATTCGAGCACCTCGACGTGCTTGATGCAGTCCTGCGCCAGCCGGGCGGCCGGGCCGCCGATCGAGCCGAGGTAGAAGCCGCCGTGCTGCTGGCAGGAGCGGGTGACCTGGGCGGAGCGGTTGCCCTTGGCGAGCATGACCATCGAGCCGCCGGCCGCCTGGAACTTCTCCACGTACGCGTCCATCCGGCCGGCCGTGGTCGGGCCGAACGAGCCGGAGGCGTAGCCCTCGGGGGTTTTGGCCGGGCCGGCGTAGTAGACCGCGTGGTCGCGCAGGTACTGCGGCATCGGCTCGCCCGCGTCCAGGCGCTCGGCGATCTTGGCGTGGACGATGTCCCGGGCCACGACGAGGGGGCCGGTCAGCGACAGCCGGGTCTTCACCGGATATTTCGACAGCTCGGCGCGGATCTCGTCCATCGGCCGGTTGAGATCGACCCGGACCACCTCGGACGAGTCGAGCTGCGCCTCGGTGACGTCCGGCAGGTAGCGCGCCGGGTCGGTTTCGAGGCGCTCCAGCCACACGCCCGACGGGGTGATCTTCGCAACCGCCTGCCGGTCGGCGGAGCAGGAGACGGCGATCGCCACCGGGCAGGAGGCGCCGTGCCGGGGCAGCCGGATCACCCGTACGTCGTGGCAGAAGTACCGGCCGCCGAACTGCGCGCCGATGCCGAAGTTGCGGGTCAACTCCAGCACCTCGGCCTCCAACTCCAGGTCCCGGAAGCCGTGCGCGCTCATCGAGCCCTGCGTCGGAAGCGTGTCGAGGTACTTCGCGGAGGCGTACTTGGCGGTCTTCAGCGCGTATTCGGCGGAGGTGCCGCCGATGACGATGGCCAGGTGGTACGGCGGGCAGGCCGAGGTGCCGATCAGCCGCAGCTTCTCCTCCAGGAACTGCATCATCCGCGTCGGATTCAACAGCGCCTTGGTCTCCTGGTAGAGGTACGACTTGTTGGCCGAGCCGCCGCCCTTGGCCATGAAGAGGAACTTGTACGCGTCCGAGTGCCCCTCCGGGTCCTCGGCGTACAGCTCCACCTGCGCCGGCAGATTGCTGCCGGTGTTCCGCTCGTCCCACATGGTCAGCGGGGCGAGCTGGGAGTAGCGCAGGTTCAGTCGGGTGTACGCCTGGTAGACGCCGCGCGAGATGGCCTCGGCGTCGGTGCCGTCGGTGAGCACGTGCCGGCCGCGCTTGCCCATCACGATCGCGGTGCCGGTGTCCTGGCACATCGGCAGCACGCCGCCGGCGGCGATGTTGGCGTTGCGCAGCAGGTCGAGCGCGACGAACCGGTCGTTCGGCGAGGCCGCCGGATCGTCGATGATCGACCGGAGCTGGGCCAGGTGCGCCGGGCGCAGGAAGTGGGCGATGTCGTGCATCGCCTCGGCGGTCAGCACGGTCAGCGCGGAGGGCTCCACGGTGAGGAACCGACGGCCACCCGGGCCGTTGACGACATCGACGCCCTCGTCGGTGACCAGGCGGTATTCGGTCTGGTCGGGACCGGTCGGCAGCAAGGGGGCGTACGAGAACGCGGCGGCACTGCTCATGACGAAAGAGCCTAGGGCAGAGGCGTCGATCGTGGCACCCGCCGGGGTCGTCCTGGGATACCGCTCTCACCCGCTGCCGGCGCAGAGTTCCCGCTTCGGCCCGCAGCTGCCCTGGCCCGACGGGGGAAAGAGGCTGCCGTCCGGATTCGACCCGGGCGCGCCGCCGGCGGCGGGCGGGGACGCGTCCGAGGTGCCGGCGCCCCAGCGGACGTATCCGATCTCCCGCCCCTCGCCGATGATCATGCCGTTCGGGCCGACCGCCAGGGCGTTCGCCGAGGTGCGCAGCGCCACCAGCTCCCGCCCGGTGCGCGGCTCGACCGCGACCAGCCGGGACGGCTTCTCCTCGACGATCACCGCCGCGTACGGGGTGAGCGCCGCGCCGCTCGCGCCGCCGGTCGGTCGGGTCCACCGGTCACGGTCGACCGACAGCTCCCGCCCCAGGATGGCGCGCTTGTCGGCGCTGCTCACCAGCGCGTAGCGGTCGTCGACGGCGAGCAGCTTCTGCCCGTCCGCGCCGATCTGGAGCAGCCGGCCGTCGTACCCGTCGATCACCACTTCGCGGCCGTCCGGGCCGACCCCGATCAGCACGTTCCGGGCGCCCTGCGGGTCTTCCCGCTGCACGCAGCCGGCGTAGTCCGCGGTCCGCAGGTTAACCCCGGACCGCTTCCACACCTCCTGCCCGGTGCCCGGGTCGACGGCGGAGATCACGAAATAGCAGTTTCCGTCCCGGGAGGTGGCGCCGATCCGCAGCAGCCGGCCGCCGATCACCGCCAGCCGCTCGTCGCGGCCGGGCTCGACGTTCTGCAGCACCCGGCCGGTGGCGGTGTCCACCACGTGCACCCGCCCGTCGGCCGGGAAGCCGAGCAGTGGCGGGACCGGCTCCGGCCCGGCCACCCCGCCGTCAATACGCGACGCGCCCAGCCGTCGGGTGCCGAGCAGTTCGGGGTTGTCGGCGAGCAGTCCGGTGTGCACGCCGGGCAGGAACGCGCTCCACAGCGGCTTCGTGCCGCGCGGCTCCCAGGCGTTCAACGTGCAGTCGGTCGCCTGCACGCAGCGCGCGTCGAGGAGCAGGTCGCGGTATGTCCAGACGGCCACCGCCTGGTCGTCGCGGCGACGGACCGCGCCGGTGGTCGGATCGAGCAGCTCGTATCCCTTGGTCAGGAGCTTGCCCACGGCGACGACCGGGTCCCGGTCGCCGCCGGCTACCGCCGCCCAGTCCGCCTTGCGGTCCCAGAGCTGCGCGCCGGTGGCCAGGCTGCGCGCCTCGACCCGGGTACGCTGCTCGACGACCACCGTGTCGCCGGCGATGGTGACACCTCTCGGCGTGCCGCCGACCCGCTGCTGCCAGGTCACGTCCGGCTCGGAGATCGGTGCACTCCGGTCGATCCAGTCCCACATGCCCGGGAACGGGTTCCAGACGCCGGTGGCGGCGAGCACGACCACGGTGATGAGCCCCAGCAGCAACCAGCCGCGTACGCCAAGGCCCTTCACACCGCACACGGTAGCGACGATCACTGCCGCGCCAAGCCCGTGCGCGTGCGTGTCGCGCCGCTTTCTCCACTGGGCGGCGTGTTAAGAGGGAGCCCCTGCTCTACCGGAGGCGCTAAGAAGGGGCCCGCCTTACCGCTGGGCCGCGGAGCGGACCAGCGGCAGGACGCGGTACGGAATCTGCTCGGCCAACGCGATGATCGTGGAGGCCCGCCGGATCCCCTCGCAGGCGACGATCTGGTCGATCACCCGCTGGAGATCGGTGTTCGACCGGGCCACGATGCGGCAGAGCAGGTCGCTGGAGCCGGTGATGGTGTGCGCCTCCAGCACCTCGGGGATGGCAGCCAGATGGGTGGTCACCGGATCGTGGCCGTGCCGCTGGCTGATCTCCAGGGTCACGAAGCTGGTCACCCCGAAGCCGATCGCGGCCGGGGAGATGTCCGGACCGAAGCCGCCGATGACCCCCCGGTCGACCAGCTTGTCGAGCCGGGCCTGGACGGTGCCCCGGGCCACGCCGAGCCGGCGGGAGCACTCCAGCACCCCGATCCGCGGTTCCTCGGCCAGCAACTCGACCAGTCGAGCGTCAAGCCCATCCAGCTGTACATCCTGACCAGCGCTCATGGGGTTTCACTTTACCAAATGCGCAACCTGACCAGCATTTCGACGAACTATTGCCCAACCGGCAGCGAAACAGAGATCCTCGCCGCACCAGCACCGGAACGGCGGCCCGCGTGGCCGGCCGGTACGCAAGGGAGGCCATCATGACCCAGGCGATCGACCGACCCGAGTCGACCGAGAATGTCGACGTCGACGCCCTCGTCGGCGCCGTCGACCACGACATCACCCGGGACCCGTTCCCGGTCAAGGGGCTCGACCACGTGCACTTCCTGGTGGGCAACGCCAAGCAGGCCGCCCACTACTACTCCACTGCGTTCGGCATGACCTGTGTGGCGTACCGGGGTCCGGAGCAGGGCTACCGGGACCACGCCCAGTACGTGCTGACCAGCGGCTCGGCCCGGTTCGTGCTGACCGGCGCGGTCCGCCCCGACGCCGAGGGCGCCGAGCACGTGGCCAAGCACAGCGACGGTGTCTCCGACATCGCGCTGGAGGTGCCGGACGTGGACGCCGCGTACGCGTACGCCACCGCCCAGGGCGCGACCGGCCTGGTCGAGCCGCACGACGTCGCCGACGAGCACGGCACCGTCCGGATGGCGGCCATCGCCACGTACGGCGACACCCGGCACACCCTGATCGACCGGGCCCGCTACACCGGCCCGTTCCTGCCCGGCTTCGTGGCCCGTGGGCCGATCGTGGACCGGCAGCCGATGATCGACGCCGGCATCCAGCCGAAGCGCTTCTTCCAGGCCGTCGACCACGTGGTCGGCAACGTGGAGCTCGGCAAGATGGACGAGTGGGTCGAGTTCTACAAGCGGGTCATGGGCTTCAGCAACATGGCCGAGTTCATCGGTGACGACATCGCGACCGACTACTCCGCGCTGATGAGCAAGGTGGTCGCGAACGGCACCCGCAAGGTGAAGTTCCCGCTCAACGAGCCGGCCGTCGCCCGGAAGAAGTCGCAGATCGACGAGTACCTGGAGTTCTACCAGGGCGCGGGCGCCCAGCACATCGCCGTCGCCACCAACGACATCCTGGCCAGCGTGGACGCGATGCGGGCCGCCGGCGTCGACTTCCTGGACACCCCGGACTCGTACTACGACGACCCGGAGCTGCGCGCCCGGATCGGCAAGGTGCGGGTGCCGATCGAGGAGCTGAAGGCCCGCAAGATCCTGGTCGACCGGGACGAGGACGGCTACCTGCTCCAGATCTTCACCAAGCCGGTGCAGGACCGGCCGACCGTCTTCTTCGAGCTGATCGAGCGGCACGGCTCCCTCGGCTTCGGCAAGGGCAACTTCAAGGCCCTGTTCGAGGCGATCGAGCGGGAGCAGGAGAAGCGCGGCAACCTGTAACACTGTCCGCGTGACGCAGCCTCCCCCGAACGCGTTTCCGCCGCCCGCCGGACCCCCGCCGGCGGGCGGCGGCTTCGCGCCGCCGTCCCCGCCGCCGTACGTACCCCCCGCGCAGCACACCCCGCCGACGTACGCCGTACCCCCGGGCTATCCCCCGCACCCCGGCCCGCCGCCGCTGGCGCCGAACGGCCAGCCCCTGGCGAGCTTCGCCGACCGGCTGCTCGCCTGGCTGATCGACACCGCGGTGGCGAGCGCGGTGACGGTGGTGCTTTTTGTGCCGGTCTTCATCTGGATCTGGTTCCGGATGTTCAGCGAAGTGATGAGGGTGAACCCGGACGGCACCGTCCCGGCGCCGGACCCGGCAATAATGATCACCGACTTCATCCTGCCGCTGCTGCTGGCCGAGCTCGGGATCCTGCTGCTGCTGTTCGTCTTCTACTGGATCTACCACGTCGAGTACGCCCGCCGGACCGGCCAGACGCTCGGCAAGCGGGTGATGAAGCTCCGGATCATCCCGGTCGATCCGTCCGCCACCCTGACCCGGGGCATGTTGGGCCGACGCTGGCTGGTCGAGTTCGGCGCCGGCTCGCTGGTGCCCTTCTTCAACTACCTCGACGGGCTCTGGCAGCTCTGGGACAAGCCCTGGCAGCAGTGCCTGCACGACAGGTTCGCCGGCACCGTCGTCGTTAAGGTTGCACCGTGAGCGTGAGGAGTGAGATAGCGCCGTGAGTGTGCAGCCCGGCTGGTACGTCGACCCCGCCGACCCCGAGACCCGCCGGTACTGGGACGGCGAGGGCTGGATCGGCGCGCCGATCCCCGTCGACGCCACCCCGCCCGAAGGTCCCCCGCCGCCCGAGCCGGCGCCCGCCGCCGAACCGGCGACCGCCGCACCCGAGCCGCAGCCGGGCCAGCCGGCCGTCGGGCCACAGCCGGGGCAGCCGAGCACGCCAGGGCAGCCGGGGCCCGGGGGGCCGGCCGGTGGACAGTGGCCGGGTTACCCGGCCGCGCCCGGACACCCGCAGGGGCCACCGCCGGGCTGGCCGCACCCGACCTGGCCGGGCCGGCAGCCTCCGCCGCGCCCGCACGGGCTGCCGCTCGCCTCGTACGGCGCCCGGCTGGCCGCCCGCCTGATCGACCTCGGCCTGCTGTTGCTGCTCAACGCGGTGGTGAACGGCTGGTTCGTCTATCGCTTCATCCAGGAGGTCGCGCCGGCCCTGCGCGAAGTGGTAAAGCGGTCGCTGGCCGGGAACAACTCCACCGAAGGGCTGCCCACCTTCGGCGAACAGGCCGACGGGCTCGTGATCGCCATCCTGGTGATCGCCACCGCGCTCTGGTTCGCGTACGACGTGCCCTCGATGGCCGCCCGTGGCCAGACCTTCGGCAAGCGGGTGATGCGGGTACGCGCCCTGCCGGTCGAGGCCGACGAGCCGCTCGGCTTCGGTCGGGCCACCCGGCGCTGGAGCACCCTCGGCATGCCCACCCTGCTCTGGTACTGCTGCGGCTTCGGCCTGCTGCTGCAGTTCCTCGACGCGGTCTCCCCGCTCTTCGACCAGCCGCTGCGCCAGGCACTGCACGACAAGCGGGCGCAGACCGTGGTGGTCCAACTGCCCCGTGAGCGCAAGCAGCACCGCGCCACGCCCGACACCCGTACCACCCCGCGCGACCGCGCCAATCCCCCGGGAGACACCCCATGACCGATACCGGACGTCACCAGCCTTCGCTGCGGCTGACCCGCGCCGACCTGGACGCACTGCCCAACTACGTGCCCGGGCGCAGCCCCGCCGACCTGGCCCGCGAACTGGGCCTGCCGGAGGCGATCAAGCTGGCCAGCAACGAGGTTCCCTACGGCCCGCTGCCGGGCGTGGTGGAGGCGGTCACCGCAGCGGTGGCCGGCTCGCACCGCTACCCGGACATGGGCGTGGTGGCGCTGCGCCAGGCCCTCGCCGAGCGGTACGGCGTGGACGCCGACCGGATCGCCACCGGCTGCGGCTCGGTGGCGCTGGCCGAGCACCTGGTCCGGGCCACCTGCCTGCCCGGCGATGAGCTGCTCTACTCGTGGCGGTCGTTCGAGGCGTACCCGATCATCGCGGCGACCAGCGGCGCGACCAGCGTGCGGGTGCCGAACGACGCCGGCCACGGCCACGACCTGGCCTCGATGGCGGCGGCGGTGACCGACCGGACCCGGATGATCCTGGTCTGCAACCCGAACAACCCGACCGGCACCGCCGTCCGCAAGGCGGAGCTGGAGCGCTTCCTCGACGCGGTGCCGGACGACGTGCTCGTGGTGATCGACGAGGCGTACCGGGAGTTCGTCACCGACCCCGAGGTGCCGGACGCGCTCGGCTACCTGGACCGGCCGAACGTGGCGGTGCTGCGCACCCTCTCCAAGGCGTGGGGGCTGGCCGGCCTGCGGGTCGGCTGGCTGGCCGCCGCCCCGGCCGTGGCCGCGGCCGTGCGCAAGGTCGTCACGCCGTTCTCCACCAGCATGGCCGCCCAGGCCGGCGCGCTGGCCGCGCTGGCCGAGGCCGACGAGGTCGAGCGGCGCTGCGCGCTGGTCGTCGCCGAGCGGGACCGGGTCACCGAGGCGGTACGCAAGCTGGTCCCCGACGTGCCGGCCAGCCAGGCCAACTTCGTCTGGCTGCCGCTGGGCGAGCGGGCTGTGGAGTTCGGCAAGGCCTGCGAGGCGCGCGGCGTGATCGTCCGCCCCTTCGCCGGCGACGGGGTCCGGGTCACCATCGGCACCCCGGCCGAGAACGACGCATTCCTCGCCGCCGCCGAGTCCGCCCTCGCCTGAGATGTAAGGAGGGGCCCCTGTTAACGCCTGGCGTTGTACAGGGGCCCCGTTTCGACAGCGGCAGCGTCACGTCGCGACGAGCAGCACCGGCTCGGGCACCAGGAAGTACGCCTGATCGTCGTCGTCCGGGACGGCCCCCTCGCGGGCCCGCTCCACCGCCACGTAGCCGCCCGTGGCGTACGCCTGGCCGGGCTGCCAGTCGATCCCGTCATGGCCGATGGTCAGGGCGGAGCGGGAGCGCTCGGCACCGGTGGACGGGTCGAGGGTCACGAGTTCCCGCTGCTCGGTGAGCAGGTGCACCCGGCCGGGCTCGACCGCGATGATCCGCACCGGGCCGAGGTCGGCCCGGCGCCACAACTCCGCACCGGTACGCGCGGACCGGCCGGTCACCACACCCGCCGAGGTGCCGACGGCCCGCTCGCCGTCGAGTGCGGTGTCCACCCCGTCGAGACCCGGCGCGGCCTGCGGGCCACCGGCGCCCACCAGCCAGCCCCGGCCGCTGCCCGCACCCTCCGAGATGCGCAGCCCACGGCAGCCGGAGCGGCCCTGCCGGCAGCCGAGCGGCGTCATCACGAACGTCTCCGAGGCATCCGGCGGACGCCAGCGGGCGCGGACCGCACCGGTGACGGCGTCCCGGAACTCGACCGTCTCCGGCCCGTCACACTTTGTCAGCCCGAGCACCTCACCGTCGGCGGTGGTGCCCGCGGCGCCCAGGCAGCCCCGTTCGCGGTCGACCCGCCACAGCCGGTGGCCGTCGACCAGGTCGTACGCGCTGAGCTGGCCGGGCCCGGCCACGACCAGGACGGTCCGGCCGGTCGGGGTGCGGGCCACGGAGAGCCCGGACGGCTCCCAGACCGCCGCGGCGTAGGTGCGGCGGGGTTCCGGCAGCACGCCCGGTTCCACGTCGTCGGCCCGCCAGGCGACCCGCCCGGTTCGGGCGTCCAGCGCCACCAGCTTCCCGTCGGACCAGCGGCTGACCACCGTGGTTCCGTCGGCCACCACGCCGCTCAGCCGCGCCGGCCAGCGCCGGTACGACCAGTACGGGGCGGCCCGGTACCCACGGTCGGCCGGCTGGTCGGCGTACACCTGGCGGGCGGCCGCGTAGACGCGGAGCCGGCCGTCCACGATCAACGGGGCCGCCGACAGCCGGCCCACCACCCCGACGGTCGGCGTGACCGCCGGCGGGTAGCCGGCCCGGGCGACCGTCTCGACCTCGGCCGGGGCGAGCACCCGGTACCCGACGGCCGCGACCGCACCGGCGCCGAGCAGCGCCGCGACCACTGCCGCGGCCACCCGCCACCCCTTCGGGAACCTCATGCCGCACCTCCGGTCGGCACCCTACCGACGGCGGCTGTGGGTGACCCGGTGAGGTCGCGCCGGCTCAGGCGGCCAGCGCGGGGGCCGGGGGTCGGGCGGCGCGGGCGAGGTCGGCGAGGTCACGCCGGAGCGCGGCCTCGACCGCGCGGGCCGCCAGCCCGCCGAAAAGCAGAGCGAGGAGCCGGCCGTACGGGGCGGTGGGCGTCGCCTCCTGCCACACGGTGACGGCGGTGCAGGCGCGGCGGCGGCGCCGCGCCGCACGCAGGGTCCAGGTGATCCGGTAGTCCGTTCCGGTGCCGGGCGAGGTGAGCACCAGGCGCTGGGGCGGGACGGCCTCCAGCACAACGAACTCCTCCACCTGGGTTCCCCCGTCCGGCCGGGTGCGGGTCTCGCGCCAGCTGGTGCCGGTCGCGAGACTGCCCGGCGTGAGCAGCTCGACCGTGCCGACCGTGGAGAGCCAGTCGGCACGGGCCGGCAGATCGACCAGCAGCCGCCAGAGATCGACGGCGGGTGCCTCGATGAACTGGGTGACCGCGACCGTCGACATGGCACCTCCCGTGTCTTTCACCGTACGGGGAGTGAGGGCGCGACGGCACCCCGGCGGCGGAATTCCCGCCGCCGGTGGCCACTTCAGCGAGGTGGCGGGCCGCCTGATCGCCGGCCACGAGGTCAGACCCGGAACCGACCGCCCTGGATCGCCTCGACAAAGGCGGACCAGCCCAACGGGCTCACCGCCAGCGTCGGGCCGGACGGGTCCTTGGAGTCGCGTACCGCGACCACGCCGGCCGTTCGAACCAAGTTGTCCGCCACCTCGACGCACAACCCCTGATCATTCGAGCGGCTGCTGGTGCGCCAGACGGCGTTCGTGAGATCGGTCATGCTCGGTGCCTCCTTCTCCGCTGGGACGTTCCCGATGACGGACCGGCGGCGCCTTGCCGCGCCGCCGGCCCGGGCCGCCGCGCAAGCTGGCGACGGACCCGGCACGATCAACGCGGATGCGCAGAACCCCGGTCGCACAGCGGGTGCGACCGGGGTCGGCGTACGGAAGGACCGGTTCAGCGGGGCGGGAGAATGGTCCCGGTGACCTCGCCGAGGGCGATGGTGGAGCCGTCCGGGCCGGGAGCGGTGGCGGTGATGGTGACGGTGTCGCCGTCCTCCAGGAAGGTCCGGGTGCCCCCGTCGGCGAACTTGACCGGCTCGCTCCCGCCCCAGGTCAGCTCCAGGAACGAGCCGACCTGGCCGCGCTCCGGCCCGGACACGGTGCCGGAGGCGTAGAGGTCGCCGGTACGCAGCGACGCGCCGTTGACGGTGAGGTGGGCGAGCTGCTGGGCGGGCGTCCAGTACATGGTGGCGTAGGGCGGCTCGCTGACCCGTTCGCCGTTCCACTCCACTGCCAGGGCCAGGTCCAGCCCGAGGTGCGGGACGGCATGCAGGTAGTCCTGCACCGGCGGGTCCTGGTCGGGGGCGGGCACGAAGGCGTCGGCCAGCGCGTCCAGCGGGGTCACCCAGGCCGAGACCGAGGTGGCGAAGGACTTGCCGAGGAACGGGCCGAGCGGCTGGTACTCCCAGGCCTGGATGTCCCGGGCGGACCAGTCGTTGACCAGCACCACGCCGAAGACGTGGTCGGCGAAGTCCGCGACGGCGACCCGGTCACCGAGCCGGCTCGGCACCCCGACCACGAAGCCGACCTCGGCCTCGATGTCCAGCCGTACGGAGGCACCGGTGATCGGGCCCTGCGCGCTGGCCCGCTGCCCGGTGGGGCGGACCACCGGGGTCCCGGCGACCACCACCGTGCCGGCCCGACCGTGGTAGCCGATCGGCACGTGCTTCCAGTTGGGCAGCAGCGGCGGCTGACCCGGCCGGAAGATCTGCCCGACGTTGGCCGCGTGGTGCTCGGACGAGTAGAAGTCGACGTAGTCGGCCACCTCGAACGGGAGCAGCAGCTCCACCTCGCGCAGCGGCACCAGCAGCGGCTCCACCGCCGGGCGGTGCGCGGCGTCGGTGAGCAGCTCGGTGACCCGCTGCCGGACGGCGGTCCACTGCGGACGGCCGAGCGCCATGAAGTCGTTGAGCGTGGGGCGGCCCAGCGCCCCGGCGGCCAGCACCAGCCCGGCCGCCTCCGCGCCGGCCAGGTCCAACACGAAATCGCCGATGCGTACGCCGATCCGCGGCTCGCGGTCGCCGTGCCGGAACACCCCGTACGGCAGGTTGGTCACCCCGTACGCCGAGCCGTCAGCACCCGTCACCCAGGTCATTTCTCAAAGGCTCCCGTTCATCAGGCCAAGCCGGATCAGGTCGGTCAGTGGTTCGGAGACGCTGCACGAGCCGTACCCGACCCAGAGCGGGCGCTCGGCATCCCGGTGCGCCCGGACCAGCTCGACCACCCGTACCGCGTCGGTGGCGGCGAGCAGGTCGGCGACGCCGTCCACCTCCGCGCCCCCGGCGGCGGCCAGGGTCGCGGCGAGCACGTTGACGAAGCCGTGGTGGGTGAAGCCGGTCTCCGGGTCCCGGTGGCGGATCGCGTGGTGCAGCCCGGCGGTCAGCTTGAACGGCAGCTCTCGGTCACGGCAGGCGCAGATCACCGCGGCCAACTCGACCGGGGTGGGGAAGAGCTCGGCGGCCAGCCCGCCGGTGCGGAACTTGGCCGCGATCGGCAGCCCGCCGGCCCGCGCCTGCGCCACGGTGTCCAGGGCACCCATCAGCCCGAAGGTCAACGGGATCTCCGCGTAGACCGGGGTGTCGCCCAGCCGCTCGGCGAGGGCGACCAGCTCGGCCAGCCCGGGCTGCGGGTCCTCGCCCCGCTTGGCGACCGGCGCTTCGACCTGCCGGGTGGTCACGCCGTCCGAAGCCAGGGCCGACAGCGCGGACGGCAGTCGCTCGATGCCGGTGTCGCCGATCAGCCCGATCACGAACCCCGCGCCGAGCAGCCCGTTCAGCTTGCCGGTGGCGATCGCGGAGGCGGGCAGCAGCAGCGGGCCGACCAGGTCGGTGTACCACGCGGCGCGATGCCGGTGGTGCGCGGTCACCGCGTCCGGCGGCGACGCGCTGCCGGGCGGGAAGACCGCGGCGTCGTCGACCAGGCCGGCGAGGAGGTGGGGCACCTGCGTTGACACGAGACAAGAATGTACGGGACGCTACGAGGAACGGACAACAGCGTCCGATTATCGGACGTCACCGGCCGGAGAACGGGACATATCGGGAGGCGAGATGCCGTACTACCGCAGCATCGGCGAGGTGCCACGCAAGCGCCACACCCAGTTCCGTCAGCCCGACGGCAGCCTCTACGCCGAGGAACTGGTCGGCCAGGAGGGCTTCTCCTCCGACTCGTCGCTGCTCTACCACCGGTACGCGCCGACCGCGATCGTGGCCGCCGAGGAGTTCACCCCGCCCGCCTTCACCCGGGTGCCGAACCTGCCGCTGAAGCCGCGTCACCTGCGTACCCACAAGCTCGACGGGGCCGGCGCGGACCCGGTGCTCGGGCGGCAGTACCTGCTCGCCAACGACGACGTGCGAATCGCGTACGTGCTGGCCGACCGGCCGTCCCCGCTGTTCCGGGACGCCACCGGCGACCACTGCCTCTACGTGGAATCGGGGTCGCTGCGGGTCGAGTCGCCGTTCGGCGTGCTGGACGCGGTGGCCGGCGACTACGTCATCATCCCCACCTCGACCATCCACCGGCTGGTGCCGACCGGCGACGAGCCGACCCGGCTGCTCGCCATCGAGGCGGCCGGTCACGTCGGCCCGCCCAAGCGCTACCTGTCGGTACGCGGGCAGTTCCTGGAACACTCGCCGTACTGCGAGCGGGACGTCCGGGGACCTGACGCGCCGCTGCTGGTCGACGACGAGGACGTCGAGGTGCTGGTCCGGCACCGCCGCGGCTGGACCCGGTACACGTACGCTCACCACCCGTTCGACGTGGTCGGCTGGGACGGTCACCTCTACCCGTGGGCCTTCTCCATCCACGACTTCGAGCCGATCACCGGGCGGATCCACCAGCCGCCGCCGGTGCACCAGACCTTCCAGGGCCCGAACTTCGTGATCTGCTCGTTCGTGCCCCGCAAGGTGGACTACCACCCGGACGCCATTCCGGTGCCGTACAACCACCACAACGTCGACTCGGACGAGATGCTCTTCTACACCGGCGGCAACTACGAGGCCCGGCGCGGCTCCGGCATCGAGCAGGGCTCCATCTCGCTGCACCCATCCGGGTTCACCCACGGCCCGCAGCCGGGCGCCGCCGAACGCTCGATCGGGGCGGACTTCTTCGACGAGCTGGCGGTCATGGTCGACACCTTCCGCCCGCTCGACCTCTGCGACGCCGCGTCCACCTGCGAGGACGAGGCGTACGCCTGGACGTGGGCGCGGCGCGGCTGACCCCACCGTCCATGTCGGACACCCGACGCCGCAGCGCCTTGAAGCTTCAGCCAGTGACCTGGATCATCGTCGCCACCAACCCCACCAAGGTCCGACCGGACCTATTGACGGAGGCGAAGGATGGAACGAGGCAGGGCAGTGCAGGCTGGCGCGACGGCACTCGTGGTCGCCGTACTGCTGACCGCGTGCGGGCCGGAGGACGTCGACCAGCGCACCCGGGAGGCGGTGGACGCGGCCGCTTCGGCCGGTGTCAAGCCGGACGCACAGCCCGCCGGCGCGGGCACGATCGACATGGTGATCACGGGCGACCTCCCCCGGACCGAGCTGCGCGAATCGATCACGGACACCTTCGGGGAGCACTGCCGGCTGGGGCGTACCCCGCCGTTCACCAGCGGGCGGGGCGCGGACGTGGTCAAGTCGACGGTGGCCATCGGCAACGACCCCGCCGTGGCGCTGAAGGTGTGGTCGCCCCGGCAGGCCGAGGCCGGCGAGTTGCAGGGCGACCCTCAGGTGATCGTCGAGCTTGACCTGGAAACCGCATTCGTCACGGCGCTGCCCGCCGGGGCGGTCGACGGCAGCACGCTCCGGCTCGACCTGGACCTGCCCGGTGTCGACGCGCACGCCGGAAAGAGCGTCCACGTGGCCGGCACGGTCACCTGCGCCGCCGACTGAGAGCGGCCCCGACAACGGCCGGGTGGCCCTGAGCGCGTACTGGGAGCCGGGGGGCGCACACCGCCGGCTTCTACTCCGCCGGCACCTCGTACACCAGGGCCACCGCGATGCCGGTCAGCCCCTCGCCGCGCCCGGTGAAGCCAAGGCCGTCGGTGGTGGCGGCGGAGACGGTGACCGGCGCCCCCACCGCCGCCGAGAGCACGCGCTGCGCCTCCTCCCGGCGCGGGCCGATCTTGGGCCGGTTACCGATCACCTGGACCGACACGTTGCCGATCCGGAAACCGGCCGCCCGGACCCGCCGGGCGCTCTCGGTGAGCAGCGCCACGCCCGAGGCCCCCGCCCACTCCGGCTGGTCGACGCCGAAGTTCGCGCCCAGGTCGCCGAGGCCGGCCGCGGAGAGCAGGGCGTTGCAGGCGGCGTGCGCCGCCACGTCGGCGTCCGAGTGACCGGCCAGGCCGTCCTGGCCCGGCCAGTGCAGACCGGCGACCCAGCACGGCCGCCCGGCCTCGAAGGCGTGCACGTCCGTGCCGATGGCCACCCGAGGAACGATCATGGCCCGAGCGTACGCGTCAGCTGGATGCTCGCCACCCGCAGCGGCGCGAACACCTTAACGCGAGGCGGAGGCCGGCATACCGCGATCCAACCTTGATCAACTCCATGTACGGCACATTGCGGTCACACCTGACGGGTGAGACCACCTTTTGCGGCACACCGAGTTGATCAATGAAGCCGGTTCCGGGGAACGACTTTCGGCCGGGTGGGCGATCTCGACGGCCGACCTTGATGGGACCGGTACGAGTCAGGCGCCGGCGGTCAGCAGGTGCTCGGCGAGGGCCAGGTCGAACGGTCGGGTGACCTTGAGCGCGTACTCGGAGCCGGGGACGCACACCACCGGCACCCCCTGCTTCTCCACGAGGCCGGCGTCGTCGGTGAGCGGGTCGCCGGCGGCCGCGTGCGCGGCGGCCAGCACGGACCGGCGGAAGCCCTGCGGCGTCTGCACGGCCCGCAGGGCAGAACGGTCCACCGTGCCGAGGACCACCTCGCCGGTGCCGACCTCCTTGATCGTGTCGACCACGGGCAGCACCGGAATCACCGCGTCGTGCCCGGCGCGGACCGCCTCGGCGACCGACTCGACCAACTCGGGCGGGGTGAGCGCGCGGGCGGCGTCGTGCACCAGAACGATCTCCGGCCCGGCCGGTACGGCGGCCAGCGCGGCGGCCACCGACGCCTGGCGCTCCGCGCCGCCGGCCACCACGGTCACCGGGGCGACCGGCGCGAGCATCGCCCGGACCGCCGTGACGTCGGCGGCCGGGGCGGCCACCACGATGGTGTGCACCGAGGGCGCCGCCGCGATCCGGCGTACCGCATGTACCAGCAGGGGCTCCCCGGCGAGTGGTCGGAGCGCCTTCGGGGCGCCGGGGCCGAGGCGTACGCCGGCACCGGCCGCAGGAACCAGGACCGCGACGTCACCGCGCGGATTGAGCTGCGCGGTCACGTCGCGGTCCTCGGATTTCCTTGCTATGGGATGGGTACGACGATGCGGTGCGGATCAGGCCTCGGTCAGCACCTTGTCGAGCAGCGTCTCCGCCTCGTCCTTGGTGCTCTTCTCAGCCAGCGCGACCTCGCCGACGAGGATGTCGCGAGCCTTGGCGAGCATGCGCTTCTCACCCGCGGACAGACCCCGCTCCCGCTCCCGGCGCCACAGGTCGCGAACGACCTCGGCGACCTTCAGCGGGTTACCGGAGGCCAGCTTCTCCAGATTCGCCTTGTAACGCCGCGACCAGTTGGTCGGCTCCTCGGTGTGCGGTGCGCGGAGCACGTCGAAGACCTTGCCCAGGCCCTCTTCGCCGACCACCTCACGCACACCCACGATCTCGGCGTTCTCGGCGGGCACCCGGACCGTCAGGTCACCCTGCGCGACCCGCAGGACGAGGTACTGCTTGGGCTCGCCCTTGATGACCCGAGTCTCGATTGCCTCGATGAGTGCGGCCCCGTGGTGGGGGTAAACAACGGTCTCGCCGACACTGAAAACCATAGGTTCGAAACCCCTTTCGCTGTGTCTAGGGTAACACGCTCAGGCACCGATGTCTCACGGCTGTCCTGACCGTTGGCGCAGCTCAGGGGCCCTGTGAGAGGTATTTCTTCAGCTTGACAGGCAGTCAAACCGATGGTTCCGACACGTTCCGTAACCGATAGATGACAACCCGACAAGGGCGGTAGGAGTGTCGATATCTAGGGCGTTGCGCTCCTTCCATGGTAGCCCTGGAATCCCGAGTGCGCCCAGGTGTGGCGGTACGCCGGCCAGTGCGGGACGCTGGAGGTGGACGCGACGTCCGCTCACCGCGACGGTTGCTGGGGGTCCGATGGGCATGCCTGACGCTGAAGGCCAAGGGCCACCGGACGGGCTGCCCGACCTGCCCCCGGAGTGGGGTCGGGTGATCGTCCCCGACGACGCCTCGGCGCTCGCCCACGAGGCGCGACAGGTCCGCCGTGAGCTGCGTCGACTCCGTCGACGGACAGTGTGGCGCGGCCGACTCGGCCTCACCCCGCGGCCGGACGGTCGCCCGCCGCTCGGGCTGCCGGTGCTGATCGTGCTGGTGTCGGTGCTGATCACCCTCGCCGGGCTGGCCACGGTCACCTGGCCCCGCTCGGCGCGCTCCGGTGACGGTCCCACCGTCGTCCCGTATCCGACGGCCGCCCCGGCGGCGGTCGGGCCGCTGCCCGCGTTGGACCTGGTCGACGCCACGCAGTCCCCGGTGCCGCTGCGCAGCCTGCTGCCGGCGATGATCATCCTGGTGGACGCCTGCGCCTGCGCCGATCAGGTGACCCAGGCGGCGGCCGCCGCGCCCCCGGGCGTCACCGTGGTCACCGTCACCGGGGGCCGCACGGTCGGCACGTCGCCCACCCCCGGGGTACGCCCCCTCGCCGACCCGGCTGGCGGCCTGCGCGACTATGTCCGTCTCGCTGCCCACCCGAGCGCGGCCCCCGCCATCCTCGTGGACCGGGAGGGAACCCTGGTCCGGCTGGTGCCGGAGCTGGGCCCGGTCGAGGACTACCGCGCCGACCTGGCTCGCATCGCGGCCTGACCGGGGGTCAGAACATTGACGCGAGCCGAGCGTCCAGGTCAATCGCGCCGTCGTGCGCGGTGAATTGCAGCAGCAACGGCCCGCCGCTGGCGGTGAGCGCAATAGTCAGCTGGGCGGTGGGGCAGGTGACGGCCCCTTCCGACTTGTCCGCGTCGACGCCGGAATACGTCACCATCAGCGTGCCCTCACCGGTGCAGTCAATGGTGAGTAGAAAGGTGTCATCCGGTGCCGCGTTAACCTGCCGGACCAGCGGATCGGCGTCGGGACGCAGGTGGGAGCGGTCCTGCCAGATTGTTCGCGACCGGTTCACCTGGGCAGCGTCGACCTCCTCGGGGAGGATCTCCGGGTCCTCCGGGTCTGTCTGCCACACGCCCACCACCCCTCCGGTCGCCGGGTCGATCTCGAAGGTTCGGCCCATCAGCGGCTCAAGCGTCGACGGGCTCGGCGTCGGGCGGATCGGCCCGGTGGCCGGGGCGGCCTCCCGCCACCACCAGCCGCCGACGGCCAGCGCGGCCACGGTCAGCCCGGCCAGCAGTGCACCCCGCGTTCGGTCGCCGGCATCCATCCGGTGAGCGTAGCCGCGCGCCAGGACCGTCACCGCCCCGACGAATCGGCGGATCCGTCAGTCGACGCGATCGAGCAGGGCCGCGTACAGGGTCAGGCCCGGCCCGAAGGCGAGCATCACGACCCGGTCCGGCGGCGCGTACGCGCGGCATAGCCGGTCCAGGATCAGCAGCACGGTCGGCGACGAGCAGTTGCCGTGCTCGTCCAGGGTGGCCCGGGACGCCGCGAGGGCCTCCGGCGGGAGGGCGAGTTCCCGGTCCACCACGTTGAGGATGCGCGGGCCGCCCGGGTGCACCGCCCAGCCGTCCACCTCGGCGGACGTCCGTCCGTGCCGGGCCAGCAGGTCGTCGACCAGGCCCCGGACGTGATGCGAGAGCACCTGTGGAACCTTCGGCGACAGGCCCATCCGGAAGCCGGTGTCGGTGACGTCCCAGGTCATGTGGTCAGCGGTCGAGGTGTCGGTGACCGAGGCGACCTCGCGCAGCGCGTACCCGGGGCCGCCGGGGAGGAGCACGGCGGCGACCGCGGCGTCCGAGAAGAGCGCGTGCGACACGATCTGCTGGGTGTCCACCCGGGCCCCGGCCGGCTGGATGTGCAGGCTGGTCAGCTCCGCGCAGAGCAGCAGCGCGGGGCGCCCCCGGGCGGTGACGAAGTCACTCGCCGCGCCCAGCCCGGGCAGCGCCGCATAGCAGCCCATGTGACCGACGAACATCCGCTGGGTGTCCGGAGCCATGCCCAGGTCCCGGGCGAGCAGGATGTCCAGCCCCGGGGTGGCGTACCCGGTGCAGGAGCAGACCACGAACAGACCCACGTCGCGGGCGTCCAGCCCGGCGGCGGTGAGCGCCCGGCCCACCGCCTCCTTGCCGAGCGGCAGCGCCTCCACCTGGTAGCGCCGCATCCGGCGTTCGGTCGGCCACTCCGAGACGTCCTCCAGCAGCGGGTTCACCGCGGCCTGCCGGCGGGACACGCCGGAGTTGGCGAAGATGCGCTCGGCCAGCGCCCGGGTGCTGCCGGAGAAGTGCTTCGCGAAGAAGCCCTCCCAGAGCTCGTCCTGCGCCGCGGCCGGCGGCTGCGCCGTACCCAAGCCCGCGATCACCGGCACGGCCATGTCCCCCACCTCTCGCTTCCGATCCCCACGCATCACCAACGAGCGCCCTTCGTTCGCGACTGCGGGGCTCGCAGAACCGGCTCACTCCTCGCGCTCACCGCGCCGCCTTCCGTTCGCGACTGCGGGGCTCGCAGAACCGGCTCACTCCTCGCGCTCACCAACGAGGGGCCGAGCCGTCGCGGTCCGGGTCGCCGCCCAACGCGGCGATGCCCAGCCAGTCGGCGCAGACGTCGGAGGTGGCCGGGTGCAGCGAACCGCACCGGGCGTCCCGGTAGAGCCGTTCCAGCGGGTGGCCCCGGCGGGTGGCCGAGGTGCCGGCGGCCTCCAGCATGGACGCCGCCACGTCGGCGGCGGTGATGCCGGCGAGCAGCTTGGCCCGCCACACCCAGCGGTTGGTCTCCGCGTCGCCGGGCGTCTCGTCGACCCGGCGGGCCGCCTCGGCCACCACCAGCTCGGCCGCCGCGACCGCCGCGTCCGCCCGGCCCAGCCGGGCCCGGACCGCCGGCAGGCCGGCGAGGTTACGCGCGTTCAGGTGCTCGGCTGCGGCGTCGATCGCCGCCCGGGCCACCCCGACGTAGACGGCGGCGTAGCTGGCCACCAGCCAGTGCGGCATGAGCTGGGCGACCACCAGGGCCAGCCCCTCCACCCCGCCGAGCAGCCGGTCGGCCGGGACGGTGACGTCCAGGTGCAGATCGTGCGAGGAGGTGGCGCGCATGCCGAGCGAGTCCCAGGTGGGCTCCACCGTGATCCCCTCGCCGGCCGGGACCAGGAACTGGGAGACCATCGACTGGTCGGCGGCGCTTCGCGCGGCCACCAGGTAGCCGTCCGGGTGCCCGGCGCCGGAGCAGAAGGTCTTGCTGCCCTTGATGTGCCAGCCGCCCTCGACCGGCTCGTAGACCGTGCTGAGCTGCGACAACCGGGCACCGGCCCCGCGTTCGCTCATCGCCACCGCGTACCAGGCACCGTCGGCCGCCGCGCGGAGCAGCCGGTCACGGGCGGCCAGCGCCTCGTCCGGTACGCCGAGCGCCTCCGCCAGTTCCTCGGTCACCGCGCCGAGCGCCCCGGTGACCGAGGCGTGCATGTTGAACACCAGCGCGGTGGCGCCGTTGCCCCGGGCCAGCTCGGTGGCGACGGCGGCGTACTCGGCGAAGCTGGCCCCCGCCCCGCCCAGTTCCCGGGGCACCATCAGCCCGAACAGCCCGGCGTCCCGCAGGTCGGCGAAGTCGTCGACCGGGAAGGAGCCGTCCCGGTCGTGGTCGGCGGCGCGGGCGGCCAGTCGCGGCGCCAACCGGCGGGCCGCCTCGAGCGCGTGCACAGTCATGTAGCTCCCTTCTCGGCGTTCCCTCCGCCCCGGCGGCTCCGGCTGCTATCCGTTCCGGCGCCCGTGGCCCTGGTAGAGCACGGCGGTGGACCGGGTCGGCACGATCCGTGGCTCCCTCCCGCCCGGGCGGCCGGCGGCACCCGCGCGGATGCGGCGCAGCAGCCAGGCCAGCGTCCCGCCCAGCTCGGGGCGGACTCCGCGCAGCCTCAGCTCGACGCCGTGCCGGGCGCACTCGGCAATCAGCGCGCGGGCGTCCACGAACAACCGTGGATCGTGGATGCCGCGCGGCACGGTGGGCAGCCGTTCGCCGATCTCCACCGCGATCAGCCGGGCCAGCAGGGTGTCGTTGAGGGTGTCCAGCACCAGCAGACCGCCCGGACGCAGCAGGCGGCACGCCTCGGCGACCGCTCGGCGCCAGTCCGGCACGTGCTCCAGCACCTCACCGGCGGAGACCACGTCGGCGCAGCCGTCGGCGAGCGGAAGCGCGGTGACGTCGCCGTTGATCACGGTCACCCCGTGCGCGGCGGCCTGGTCGAGGGCCGAGCGGGTGAGGTCCACCCCGACGTGCCGGTAGCCCTTGCCGGCCAGGTGCGGGGCGAGCAGGCCGGCACCGCAGCCGAGGTCGACCAGGAGCGCGTCCCTGGTGGCGGCCGGCGGCACCAGCGCGGCGCGGGCCCGGGCCAGCCAGTGCAGCATCGCGAACGCGCCGTCCGGTCGCCACCACTCGCCGGCCAGCTCGTCGTACTGGCGGGGGTCGTTGGGCGGCAGCACCCGGTACGGAGTGGACACCGGGGCCACTTCTCGCATGAACTGAGCGTGGCACGACTCCCCGGTAACGACCAGACTTCCCTTATGCCGTCTTCGGTGTTAGGGCTGGTCAAGGCGAGCCATCCGGAACCGGCCGCCGCGGTGACCGTGGTGGCCGGGCTGCTGGCGGCCGGGGTCGGGCACCGGCCGGCCGGGGTGGCCGCCGTGGTGCTCACCGTGCTGGCCAGCCAGCTGGCCGTGGGCTGGAGCAACGACGCGCTCGACGCGCACCGGGACGCCGCGGTGGGGCGTACCGACAAACCGGCGGCCAGCGGGGTCGTACAGCGGCGGCACCTGGCGTACGCGGCCGTCGCGGCCGCGGTCGCCACCCCGCTGGTGGCGCTGCTGACGGGCGGCGTCGCGGCGGCGTGCGCGACGGTCGGCCTGGTGTCCGCGCTCCTCTACAACTGGCCGCTGAAGTCGACCCCGGTCTCCGTGCTGCCCTATGCGGTCTCCTTCGGCGCGCTGCCCGCCTTCGTGGTGCTGGCTCTGCCCGGCGCGCCGTCGCCCCCGGTCTGGCTGGTGGCCGCCGCCGCCTGTCTGGGTGCCGGGGCGCACTTCGCCAACGTGCTGCCGGACCTGGCCGACGACGCGCGTACCGGCGTGCACGGGCTGCCGCACCGGCTGGGGCCGGCGGGCAGCCGGCTGGCCGCCGCCGGGCTGCTCTTCGCCGCCACCGTGATCCTGGTCGTCGGGCCGCCCGGGCCGCCGTCGTGGGCGGGCCTGTCGGCGATCGCGGTCGCCGCCGTGGTGCCGCTCCTCGGCTGGTACGCGGGACGCGTCGCGGCCCGGGCCGGCGGCCGACCGGTGGCCGCCTTCCGGGCGGTGATGGTGGTGGCCCTCATCGACGTGGTCCTGCTGGTGGTGAACGGCCGGGTGGTCTGACCGGCCCCCGCAAGGTGGCATTGCCGGGTCGGCGTGCGGGCCCGGATCAGCCCCAACTACCCTGGAGCGCGGTCTGCGCGGGTATGGCCAACCCCGTGCCCGGCGTACGGCCGGGTGGGGATCGTGACGAGGAGGACCGACGTGACGCGCTCGATCAGGGGTTCCGGGCGGGCGGCCCTGCTGCTGGCCGGTACGGCGGCGGCGGCGAGCCTGCTGCTGTCCGGGTGCGGCGCCGGCCAGGTGGCCGAGACCGCCATCAAGGTCCCGTCGGTGCAGGGCGCCAACGTCCAGACTCCGAACAACCTCTACCTGCTGCGCAGCCTGTACGTGCAGTACCCGGGCACCGAGGGCTACCAGCGGGGCAGCAACGCCCCGCTCAACGTCGTGATCTACAACGACAGCAAGGAAGCGGTCACCGTCACGGTCACCACCGACAGCGCCCGCGAGATCCTGCTCAGCGGCAGCGACGCGGGCGGCCCGCAGGCGAGCCCGACCAACTCGCCGACCGAGCCGGCTTCCGCATCGCCCGCCCCGAGCACCCCCAACGCCTCGCCGAGCGAGGCGCTGGGGTCGGGCGAACCCTCCCCGGCCAGCCCGTCGGCCTCGCCGAGCGAGTCGGCCGCGACCGGCCTGCCGGCCCGGATCGAGATCCCGGCCGGGGGTTACGCCCAGCTCGCCCCCAGCAGCGACCGGTTCCTGCAGCTTGTCGGCCTGAACGACAGGCTGCTCACCGGCCAGGAGGTCCGCCTGACCTTCGACTTCGGCAACGGTCAGATCATTCGGACCGCGGCCCCGATCGGCGTGCCGCTCACCCCGGCCCCGGCCCCCACGGCGATCGTCCACCCCCGCGAGGAGGCAGGCGCCGCGACCGGCGGCCCGCACGGCTGACCCGCCGACTCATCGCCTTCGACACCGCCGGTGTGGTTACCGCCACCCGGCGGTGTCGCCGTTTCCGGGTGGGCTTTCGTCGTACCGTCCGGTTAGCGTCCTGGGGTGAGCACGTCCCGATCGACCTCCCCCCGCGCCACCAGCACCGGCCGTGGCCGTGGCGCCGCCCGCGAGCCGCGCCCGGCGTACGAGTGCGACGCCTGCGGCCACCAGCCACCCAAGTGGGTGGGGCGCTGCCCGGAGTGCGGCGAGTGGGGCTCGGTGGTCGAGTGCACCGTCACCGGGCCGCTGGTCTCCGGCCGGGTGGTCAGTTCCCGGATGCCCGCCGAGCCGGCCCGCCCGATCGCCACCATCAGCGCCGCACCGGCCCGGGCCCGGCCCACCGGGGTCAGCGAGCTCGACCGCGTGCTCGGCGGCGGCCTGGTCCCCGGCGCGGTGGTGCTGCTCGCCGGCGAGCCCGGGGTCGGCAAGTCCACCCTGCTGCTCGATGTCGCCCAGCAGTGGGCGGCCAACGCCGGGAGCCCGTCGCTGGTGGTCAGCGGCGAGGAGTCGGTCAGCCAGGTGCGGCTGCGCGCCGAGCGGATGGGCACCCTGCACGAGCAGCTCTACCTGGCCGCGGAGAGCGACCTCTCGGCGGTGCTCGGCCACCTCGACGCGGTCAAGCCGGGGCTGCTGGTGCTCGACTCGGTGCAGACCATCTCCACCACCGGCACGGAGGGCGTGCCGGGCGGGGTGACCCAGGTCCGGGCGGTCACCGCGGCCCTGGTGGCGGTCGCCAAGGAGCGCGGCGTCGCCACCGTGCTGGTCGGCCACGTGACCAAGGACGGCCAGGTCGCCGGCCCTCGGGTGCTGGAGCACCTGGTCGACGTGGTGCTGCACTTCGAGGGCGACAAGCACTCGTCGCTGCGCATGGTCCGGGGGGTGAAGAACCGATTCGGCGCGGCCGACGAGGTGGGCTGCTTCGAGATGCACGAGGGGGGCATCAGCAGCCTGGCCGACCCGTCCGGGCTCTTCCTCACCCGCTACTCGGAGCCGGTGCCGGGCACCTGCGTGACGGTGGCGATGGAGGGGCGACGGGCCCTGGTGACCGAGGTGCAGGCGTTGATCGGCGCCACGGTCGCCGGGTCGCCGAGGCGTACGGTCTCCGGGCTGGACGGGGCACGGCTGGCGATGGTGCTGGCGGTGCTCCAACGGCGCACCGAGCGGCTCACCCTGCACGACCGCGAGGTGTTCGCCGCCACGGTCGGCGGCATCCGGGTGGTGGAGCCGGCCGCCGACCTGGCCGTGGCGCTCGCGGTCGCCTCAGGCGGCCTCAACCTGGCCATCGCCCCGCACCTGGTGGCGATCGGCGAGGTCGGGCTCACCGGTGAGGTACGCCGGGTCGGGGCGGTGCCGCGTCGGCTGGCCGAGGCGGCCCGTCTCGGCTTCCGGCTGGCTCTGGTGCCGCCCGGCTGCGGCCCGGGCAGCAGCGGGGTGGCCCCGGAGAACATGCGGGTGATCGAGGTCACGGACGTGCGCGGAGCGCTCCAGGCTGCCGCCCGCGCTTCCGTCGAGTGACGCACGGTGAGTGTGCGCCGGGATCGGCCGGGCGATACCGGACAGCGGGCGCACCCGCTGGACGACCGGGAAAGCCGGGCATCGTGACACATCACAGTAACCACGAGAGCACCCACCGCAGGGCAGTCCGTAGACTGTGCCCGTGCCGATCGACCGCGATGCCACCAAGTCCGCCGCGGCGACGCCGCACGCCCGCACGGGCGCCGTGGGCTCGTCCGCCCGTCCGATCAGCGTGAGCGTCACCGGGAGCGTCGGCGGGGCCGGCGGTGACCCGCTGCGGGCCAACCTCGCTCTGATGGCGCCGGGCACCGCGCTGCGTGACGGTCTGGAGCGCATCCTGCGCGGTCGCACCGGCGCACTGATCGTCCTCGGCTACGACAAGGTGGTCGACTCGATCTGCACCGGCGGCTTCCCGCTGGACGTCGAGTTCTCCGCGACGCGGGTCCGTGAGCTGTGCAAGATGGACGGCGCGGTGGTGCTCTCCAGCGACGGCACCCGGATCGTGCAGGCGGGCGTGCACCTGATGCCCGACCCGTCCATCCCCACCGAGGAGTCCGGCACCCGGCACCGCACCGCCGAGCGGGTGGCCCGACAGACCGGATACCCGGTCATCTCGGTCAGCCAGTCCATGCGGATCATCAGCCTCTACGTCAACGGTCAGCGGCACGTGCTCGACGACTCGGCGGCGATCCTGTCCCGGGCCAACCAGGCCCTGGCCACCCTGGAGCGCTACAAGCTCCGCCTGGACGAGGTCTCCGGCACCCTGTCCGCCCTGGAGATCGAGGACCTGGTCACCGTACGCGACGCGGTGGCGGTGGTGCAGCGGCTGGAGATGGTCCGCCGGATCGCCGACGAAATCGCCGGGTACGTGGTGGAGCTGGGCACCGACGGCCGGCTGCTCGCCCTCCAGCTCGATGAGCTGATGGCCGGCGTGGACGCCGACCGCACCCTGGTCATCCGCGACTACCTCCCGGTCGGCCGGAAGTCGCGCACGCTCGACGAGGCGCTGGTCGAGCTCGACCTGCTCGGCGCCACCGAGCTGATCGATCTGGTCGCGGTGGCCAAGGCGATCGGCTACCCGTCCGCCTCGGACGCCCTCGATGCCGCGGTCAGCCCGCGCGGCTTCCGCCTGCTGGCGAAGGTGCCCCGGCTTCCTGCGGCGGTGGTGGACCGGCTGGTGGTGCACTTCGGCAGCCTCCAGCGGCTGCTCGGCGCCACCGTGGAGGACCTCCAGGCCGTCGAGGGGGTGGGCGACGCCCGGGCCCGGGGCGTCCGCGAGGGGCTGTCCCGGCTCGCCGAGGCAAGCATCCTGGAGCGGTACGTCTGACCCGCCGCCCGGCCGGGTCGCCGGTCAGTCGGTGATGGTCAGCTTCACCGGGTCGCTGATCTTGGTGCCCACCCGGGCGAACACGCGGTACGTGCCGGCGGGGACGAACTCACCGGCGGCGACCTGGCCCGTGCAACGGTTGCTGTACCGGCCGTTCCACTCCAGCTGGTAGGAACGCTCGAAGCTCGGGGTGAACGACTGGACGTCCGAGTCCCTGGCGGTGCCGCAGATGTCCGACGACCAGACCGTCTCGGCACCCGCCTTGAGGTAAAGCTCCTGCGGGCCGGAGCCGACGTCCCGGCTGCACGTGCGCTCCGACACGTTCTTGATCTTGAGACCCAGGGTGACCACCGTGCCCCGCTGCGCCTTGGCCGGCACCACCACCGGCGTCACCCGGATCTCGGAGTCGGCGCAGGTACCGTCGTCGGCCACCGGGGCGGGTGAGATGTCATCCGTTCCGCTGCCGCCACCCGCCGGACCGCCCTGCACACCCGCCGGACCGCCCTGCCCGCCTGCCGAGCCGTCATCGGAGTCTTCCGGCGTCGGGGACGGGCTGCCGGGCGTCGGGGTCAGCACCGAACTGCTCGGCTGCGGGGCCGAGGCGGCGGAAGGCGTCCCCGAGGGAAGCGTGCCACCCGCGCGGGTCTTGTTACGCTCCGTACCGGTGCAGGAATAGAGCAGCACAATCAGGAGCAGAAGCCCCGCTCCGAGTACGACGGCACGACGCCGCCAGTAAACGGCGGATGGCAGGGGACCGACCGTCAGACGCATGATGCGTTCACCGTAGCGGCGTGGCGTACGGCACGGGGAACGACGCGCCGGTACGGATCCCCCGCGCCCGACCAATCCTCCACAGTCGACCTCCCGTAATCGCCGAACGACTCTGGACGGGCGCGCAGCGCCACCACGACCTCCCTGGATCCGGACCGATCAGAGGTAGACCTTGCGCTGGTAGACGGCGCGCGCACCGGCCACCCGGTCAAGGAAGAGCAAGCCCGCGCAGTGGTCGATCTCGTGCTGCAGCGCCCGCGCCTCGAAGCCGTCGGTGACCAGCCGCACCTGCTCCCCGGTGCCCGGGAGCGCCCCCTCGACCACCAGCCGGCTGGCCCGTTTCACGTCACCGGTCAGGTCGGGCACCGACATGCAGCCCTCCCTCCCGGCCTTCCAGCGGGTCGCCTCGACCACCCGTGCGTTGCAGAGCACGAAGGTGCCGTGCACGGTGACCGCCTTCGGGTGGCCGATGATGTCCACCGCGAACACCTGTGCGCTCACCCCGACCTGCGGCGCGGCCAGGCCCACGCAACCCGGCGAGACCCGCATGGTGGCGACCAGGTCGGCGGCGAGGCGAACCACCTCGTTCGAGGTGGGGTCGACCTCCGGCCCGGGCCGGCTGAGCACCGGGTCGGGGGCGGTCACCACCGGCCGTACCTCACCCGACACCCCCAGCGCCGCCGGCGTCCAGCCGCCCAGGCCGACGTATTCCGCCGTCACAGCAGGTCCGTGTCCGCCGGGCGGAGGCTGACCCCCACGCCCAACTCAGCAGCGGTACGGGCGAGCCGGCCGGCCACCTCGTCGGAGCTGCCCGGCGGCAGCTCCACCTCGGCGACCACCACGTACAGGGTGCCGGTCAGCCGGGCGCTCAGATCGGTCACGTTGCCGCCCGCGTCGGCCAGCACCCGGGTCATCGCCGCGACGATGCCCATCCGGTCCGCGCCGTGCACCGCCATCACGTACGGCTCCCCGGCCGCCGGCGTCTGCCCGTCCGGGGTGACCGCACGTACGGTCGCCAGCAGTTGGCCGTCGGCGGCGAGCGGGGCCAGCGCGGCCTCGACGTCGGCGGCGGCCGGGCCGACGCAGATCAGGGTCATCGCGAAGTGCCCCCTCAGCCGGGTCATCGTGGAGTCGGTGAGGTTCGCGCCGAGCCGCGCGAGCGCCTCGGCGACGTCGGCCACGATGCCCGGCCGGTCCCGGCCGATGACGGTGATCGCGAGCTCGTTCATCCGGACATTCTGCCCCGTCGCTTCCGGACGGCCGGGTCGACCCCACCTCGCCCGCCCATCCTGCGGGAAAGCGACTCGTGACATGATCGGCGGTGCGATGTCCGAGCCCACCTTCGCCACCCTGGTCAGCCGCTGGTACGAGCGCAACGCTCGCGACCTACCGTGGCGCGAACCGGGCGTGGGCGCGTGGGCGATCCTCGTCAGCGAGGTCATGCTCCAGCAGACGCCGGTGGTCCGGGTGCTGCCCGCCTGGACGGCGTGGCTGGACCGCTGGCCCACCCCGGCCGCGCTGGCCGAGGACACCCCGGCCGAGGCGATCCGGATGTGGGGGCGGCTCGGCTACCCCCGTCGGGCCGTGCGGCTGCGGGACTGCGCGGTGGCGATCGTGGAGCGACACGGCGGCGAGGTGCCGGACCGGTTGGACCAACTGCTGGCGCTGCCGGGCGTCGGGACGTACACGGCCCGGGCGGTGGCGGCCTTCGCCTTCGGGCAGCGGCACCCGGTGGTCGACACCAACGTACGCCGGGTGGTCTGCCGGGCGATCGCCGGAAAGCCGGACGCCGGCCCGGCCACCCGTCCCGCCGACCTGGTCGCAACCGAGGAACTGCTGCCGGCCGAGCCGGCCGCTGCGGCACTGGCCAGCGCGGCGTTCATGGAACTCGGCGCCGTGCTCTGCACCGCCCGCGCGCCTCGCTGCACGGGGTGTCCCGTGGAGTCGAGCTGTGCCTGGCGGGCGTCCGGCCAGGAGGCGCCAGCCGGCCCGACGCGCCGGCCCCAGCGCTACGCCGGCACCGACCGCCAGGTACGCGGCCTGCTGCTCGCGGTGCTTCGCGAGGCGACCGGCCCGGTGCCGCACCAGCGGCTGGACCAGGTCTGGCACGACGACGTGCAACGCGCCCGGGCCCTGGCCGGGCTGGTCACCGACGGCCTGGTGGAGTCGGCCGGCGAGGAGTCCTTCCGCCTGATCGGCGACGGTCCCCCGGTCCCTCTCCCCCACGCCTGACCCCGCCAGCACGGCGCGCCCCGCTCGCTGATCCACCTGTGATGTTCCCCGCACGTTGATCCACTCGGGTTACGGCAACTGGTGGTCTCCACGGCCGTGGAAGCCACACCTTGCCGCACAGCGAGTCGATCAATGCCAGGCGGGCAAACCCAGGAAAGGCGACGGCCCCGGCAGGCTTTCGCCTGCCGGGGCCGTCGCCCGGTCACATCTGCCCGGCGTTACGCCGCGTCGTCGGCACCTGCGGTGGCCGCGCCACCGAGGTCCGCCGGGACGGCGTCCGGCACGGCCATTGGCCGTTCGGCGCCCCGGAAGACGAGCTTGGACTTGTCGATGTTGCTCGGGTCGCCCTCGCAGTCCACCACCACGATCTGACCCGGGGTCAGCTCGTTGAAGAGGATCCGCTCGGAGAGGTTGTCCTCGATGTCGCGCTGGATCGTGCGACGCAGCGGCCGCGCGCCCAGCACCGGGTCGAAGCCCTTCTTCGCCAGGTACTTCTTGGCGTTGTCGGTCAGCTCCAGACCCATGTCCTTGTTGCGCAGCTGGGTCTCGATGCGGGCGATCATGATGTCGACGATCGACAGGATCTCGTTCTCGCGCAGCTGGTGGAAGACGATGGTGTCGTCGATCCGGTTGAGGAACTCAGGCCGGAAGTGCTGCTTGAGCTCGTCGTTGACCTTCTGCTTCATCCGGTCGTAGTTGGACTCGGAGTCCTCAGAAGCCTGGAAGCCCAGCGAGACCGCCTTGGCGACATCGCGCGTGCCGAGGTTGGTGGTCAGGATGATGACCGTGTTCTTGAAGTCCACGATCCGACCCTGACCGTCGGTGAGCCGCCCGTCCTCCAGAATCTGGAGGAGCGTGTTGAACACGTCCGGGTGGGCCTTCTCGATCTCGTCGAAGAGGACCACCGAGAACGGCCGACGACGCACCTTCTCGGTCAGCTGCCCGCCCTCGTCGTAGCCGACGTAGCCGGGCGGGGCACCCACCAGCCGGGACACCGTGTACCGGTCGTGGAACTCGGACATGTCCAGCTGGATGAGAGCGTCCTCGCTGCCGAACAGGAACTCGGCGAGCGCCTTGGACAGCTCGGTCTTACCAACACCGGACGGGCCGGCGAAGATGAACGAGCCGGACGGGCGCTTCGGGTCCTTCAGGCCGGCCCGGGTACGCCGGATCGCCTTCGAGACCGCCTTGACCGCGTCCTCCTGGCCGATGACGCGCTTGTGCAGCTCGTCCTCCATGCGCAGCAGACGCGAGGTCTCCTCCTCGGTCAGCTTGTAGACCGGGATGCCGGTCCAGTTGCCGAGCACCTCGGCGATCTGCTCGTCGTCGACCTCGCTGACGACGTCCAGGTCGCCGGCCTTCCACTCCTTCTCCCGCTGGGCCTTCTGGCCGAGCAGCTGCTTCTCCTTGTCCCGGAGCTGGGCGGCCCGCTCGAAGTCCTGCGCGTCGATCGCGGACTCCTTGTCGCGGCGCACCTGGGCGATGCGCTCGTCGAAGTCACGCAGGTCTGGCGGCGCGGTCATCCGGCGGATCCGCATCCGGGCACCGGCCTCGTCGATCAGGTCGATCGCCTTGTCCGGCAGGAAGCGGTCGGAGATGTACCTGTCGGCCAGGGTCGCGGCGGCCACGAGAGCGGCGTCGGTGATGCTCACCCGGTGGTGCGCCTCGTAGCGGTCGCGCAGGCCCTTGAGGATCTCGATGGTGTGGGCCAGCGACGGCTCACCCACCTGGATCGGCTGGAAGCGGCGCTCGAGAGCGGCGTCCTTCTCCAGGTGCTTACGGTATTCGTCGAGGGTGGTGGCACCGATGGTCTGCAGCTCGCCACGGGCCAGCATCGGCTTGAGGATGCTCGCCGCGTCGATCGCGCCCTCGGCGGCACCCGCACCCACCAGGGTGTGGATCTCGTCGATGAACAGGATGATGTCGCCGCGGGTGCGGATCTCCTTGAGCACCTTCTTGAGGCGCTCCTCGAAGTCACCGCGGTAGCGGGAACCGGCCACCAGGGCACCGAGGTCGAGCGTGTAGAGCTGCTTGTCCTTCAGCGTCTCGGGCACCTCGCCCTTGATGATCTTCTGGGACAGCCCCTCGACCACGGCGGTCTTGCCGACGCCGGGCTCACCGATCAGGACCGGGTTGTTCTTGGTACGGCGGGAGAGCACCTGCATGACCCGCTCGATTTCCTTCTCGCGCCCGATGACCGGGTCGAGCTTGCCCTCGCGGGCGGCCTGGGTCAGGTTACGGCCGAACTGGTCCAGCACCAGGCTGGTCGACGGCGCGGCCTCGCCCGGCGCGGTGCCCGCGGCGGCAGGCTCCTTGCCCTGGTAGCCGGAGAGCAGCTGGATCACCTGCTGGCGGACCCGGTTGAGGTCGGCGCCCAGCTTGACCAGCACCTGGGCGGCGACGCCCTCGCCCTCACGGATCAGGCCGAGCAGGATGTGCTCCGTGCCGATGTAGTTGTGGCCGAGCTGCAGCGCCTCACGCAGCGACAGCTCCAGCACCTTCTTGGCCCGCGGCGTGAACGGGATGTGCCCGCTCGGCGCCTGCTGGCCCTGGCCGATGATCTCCTCGACCTGCTGGCGGACGCCCTCCAGGGAGATGCCGAGGCTCTCCAGGGCCTTTGCCGCGACGCCCTCACCCTCGTGGATCAGGCCCAGCAGGATGTGCTCCGTACCGATGTAGTTGTGGTTGAGCATCCGGGCCTCTTCCTGGGCCAGGACGACAACCCGTCGCGCTCGGTCGGTGAACCGCTCGAACATGCCCTCGTGCTCCTCACGTGCCGTGCGCCTTGATGGTCTAGATCTCGGCGGGGCCGGTGCGCGGACGTCCGGGACGGGCGTCCGTGCCTCCTTACTCTATCGCCGCGGACCGGTTCCGCTGAGGTCGTGTGTCCCCGCGAAAGGCCGTTCTCACGTCGTTTCTGACAACCGTCCACGCTCAGGAGGTGTTCCGGTACCCCTGCCTGTACGCGTAGAGCGAAATTCGACCGTCGGTGGAAAAGCCCGGTCGGGGCTTCCCGGAAGGCCTCCGGGGCCAGGACGGGCGGCATCGGCGCCACCGTCGTCATCCACAACCTGTGGACAGCATCTCCACCGCCTGTGGACAACCCGGCCCGAGCCCGTTTTCTTCCCGCGCCCGCCCCGGCCTCACGACCCGTCCAGCCGGCGCGTTCGGCCCTTCCCGCGCAGGCCGGACAGACGGCGCACCCAGGCGAAAACGGCGACGCCGGCCCGGAGTGGCACTCCGGTCCGGCGTCGGTTGTCGCCCGTACGGCCCGTCGGATCAGTGACCCGCCTTCGCGTGGAACTCGTCGACGATCTCCTGCGGGATGCGGCCCCGGTCGGAGATGTCCTTGCCGACCCTCTTGGCCCAGGCCCGGATGGCCTTGTTCTGCTCGCGGTCGGCGGTCGCACCGCCCCGGCCGCGCGCGGCCCGGCCGCCGACGACCACGCCACCGCGACCGACCTTGGTCCCGTGCGCGACGTACTGAGCGAATACGTCACGCAATTTCTCGGCGTTCGCGGCAGAGAGGTCGATCTCGTACTGCACGCCGTCCAGCGCGAACTTGACGGTCTCGTCAGCGTCCCCGCCGTCCAGGTCATCGACCAGCTTGTGAATGATCTGCTTGGCCACGTCCCACATTCCTTTCGAGCAGGGTTGTGCTCCTGCAATACAGGAGCACAATAACCCGCCCGGCGCTTGCCTCGTCAATAGGATGCGGTAACGACCCGCAGCGGTCGGCGGCTACTCTGGCCGGACCAACGGGAACAGGATGGTTTCCCGAATTCCCAGGCCGGTCAGCGCCATCAGGAGCCGGTCGATTCCCATTCCCATGCCGCCGGCCGGTGGCATTCCGTACTCCATCGCCCGGAGAAAGTCCTCGTCCAGTCGCATCGCCTCGTCGTCACCACGGGCGGCGAGCTGCGCCTGGGCCACCAGCCGCTCCCGCTGCACGACCGGGTCGACCAGCTCGGAGTACGCGGTGCCGAGCTCGAAACCGAGGACGTAGAGGTCCCACTTCTCGGCCAGCCCCGGCTCGCCGCGGTGGGCCCGGGTCAGCGGGCTGGTCTCCTCCGGGTAGTCGAACACGAAGGTGGGCGCCTGCAGCGACGGCACGACCAGTTCCTCGAAGAGCTCCTCGGCCAGCTTGCCGGGCCCCCACTTCGGGTCGACCGCGAGCCCGACCTTGTCGGCGTACTCGACCAGGCGGGACCGTTCGGTGCGGACGGTGACCTCCTCGCCGAGCGCCTCGGAAAGCACACCGAACAGCGTGACCGAGCGCCACTCGCCGCCCAGATCGAACTCGTGCCCGCCGGCGTGGGTGACCACCGTCGATCCACTGACCGCGATCGCGGCCTGCTGCACGAGATTTCGGGTCAGCTCGGCCATCGTGTTGTAGTCGCCGTACGCCTGGTAGGCCTCGAGCATCGCGAACTCGGGCGAGTGCGACGAGTCGACGCCCTCATTACGGAAGTTACGGTTGATCTCGAACACCCGGTCAACGCCACCCACCACGGCGCGCTTGAGAAACAGTTCCGGCGCGATTCGAAGATACAGATCAGTGTTCAGGGCATTGCTGTGAGTCACGAATGGGCGGGCCGCCGCGCCACCGTGCAGCAACTGGAGCATCGGGGTCTCCACCTCGATGAAGTCCTGCCCGTGCAGGGTGTCGCGGAGGCTACGCACCGCAGCCGCCCGGGTACGCACCATCTCCCGCGCCTGCGGCCGGACCACCAGGTCCACGTAGCGCTGGCGGACCCGGGCCTCCTCGCTCAGCGGCTTGTGCGCCACCGGCAGCGGACGCAGCGCCTTGGCGGTGACCGCCCACTCCTGCGCCAGCACCGACAACTCGCCACGGCGGCTGGTGATCACCTCACCGGTGATGCCCACGTGGTCGCCGAGGTCGACCAGGCGCTTCCAGTCCTCCAGCCGCTGCGCGCCGACCCGGTCCAGCGAGAGCATCGCCTGGAGTTCGGTGCCGTCGCCGTCCCGCAGCGTGGCGAAGCAGAGCTTGCCGGTGTTGCGTACGAAGATCACCCGGCCGGTGACCGACACCCGGTCGCCGGTGGCGGTGTCGGTGGGCAGGTCGGCGTACTGCTCGCGGATGCGGGCCAGGGTGCTGGTCCGGGGGTAGCCGACCGGGTACGGCTCGACGCCCTCGGCGAGCATCCGGTCCCGCTTCTCCCGGCGGACCTTCATCTGCTCGGGAAGGTCGTCGGCGGGGTCTACTGGCAGGGCGTTCTGCTCGGTCACGGCACGCTTCCTCAGGCCTTGGGGATATCGGCGGGGTCGACCCATGAGCGTACTCAAGCCGCCAGCGGGTCGTTACCGGATAACCTGCCGCCCATGACGGACCCCACTCACGCACTCTCCTTCGGTGCCGCCGCGGCCGAGTACGACCGGTTCCGGCCCCGCTACCCGGAGGCGGCGCTGCGCTGGGCGCTCGACGGCCTGGCCGCGCCCGCCCGGGTGATTGACCTCGGCGCGGGCACCGGCATCCTCACCCGTGACGTGCTGGCGCTCGAACACCGAGTCGTACCCGTGGAACCGGATCCTGGGATGCGGGCGCAACTGGCGGTCGCCACGCCGGGCACGACGGCGCTGGCTGGCAGCGCCGAGGCCGTGCCGCTGCCCGACGACTCGGCGGACGCGGTGCTGGTGGGGCAGGCCTACCACTGGTTCGACCGGGAGCCGGCGCACGCCGAGATCGCCCGGGTGCTGCGGCCCGGCGGCACCTTCGCCCCGGTCTGGAACGTCCGCGACGAGCGGGTGGCCTGGGTGGCGGAGCTGAGCCGAGTGGCCGACCTCCGCGACAACGCCGGCGATCTCACCGAGAAGTACGGCGACTTCGGCCCGGCGTTCGAGCCGGTCGAGGTGGGCGAATTCGCCCATTCGACCACGCTCACCCCGGACGAGGTGATCGACATGCTGCACACCCGCTCGTACTGGCTGACCGCCTCGCCGGAGGAGCGGGACCGGGTCGACCGCGGGCTGCGAGAGCTGTTCGCCACCCATCCCGACCTGACGGGCCGGCAGACCGTCGAGCTGCCCTACCGGACGCTCGTCTTCCGCTCCCGCCGCCACTGAGCACGATGTTAAGAGGGGGCCCCTGCTCTACCGGAGGCGTTAACAGGGGGCCCTTCCTTACACGTTGCGGTCGTAGACCATGCGGAGGCCGATGAGGGTGATCATCGGCTCGTGGTGGGTGATCGTGCGGCACTCGTTGAGGACCAGCGCGGCGAGGCCGCCGGTGGCGATCACCGCCTTCACCTCGCCCAGCTCCTCGGTCATCCGCTCGACGATCCGGTCCACCTGGCCGGCGAAGCCGAAGTAGAGGCCGGCCTGGAGGCACTCGACGGTGTTCTTGCCGATCACCGAGCGGGGCTTCGTGGCCTCCACCTTGCGCAGCTGGGCGGCGCGGGCGGCGAGCGCGTCGAAGGAGATCTCGATGCCCGGCGCGAACGCGCCACCGAGGAACTCGCCCCGGCCGCTGATCACGTCAAAGTTGGTGGTGGTGCCGAAGTCCACCACGATCGACGGCCCGCCGTAGAGGGTGTACGCGGCCAGGGTGTTGACCACCCGGTCGGAGCCGACCTCCTTCGGGTTGTCGATGGCGAGCTGCACCCCGGTGCGTACCCCGGGCTCGACGACCACGCTCGGCAGGTCCGCGTAGTAGCGGGCCAGCATGGTACGCAGCGAGCGCAGCGCGGCCGGCACGGTCGAGCAGGCGGCCACCCCGGTGATCTCCACGGCGTCACCGGCCAGCAGCCCCCGGAACATCAGACCCAGCTCGTCCGCGGTGGACCGGGCGTCGGTCTTGATCCGCCAGGAGTGCACCAGCTTGTCGCCGTCGAAGGTCGCCAGCACGGTGTTGGTGTTTCCGATGTCGATGCAGAGCAGCACGCTGGCAGCCTAGACGGCGCTCGCGTCGCGCAGATCCAGGGCGATGTCCAGGATCGGCGAGGAGTGGGTCAGCGCGCCCACCGAGATGAAGTCGACGCCGGTCGCGCCGTACTCGGTCGCCATCGGCAGGGTCAGCCCGCCGGTCGCCTCCAGCTCGGCCCGGTCGCCCACCGCGGCGACCACCTCGCGCAGCTGCGCCGGGGTCATGTTGTCCAGCAGCAGAAAGTCGGCACCCGCCTCGACCGCCTCCACCGCCTCGGCCGGGGTGTCCACCTCCACCTGCACCGGCACGTCGGGGAACGCCTCCCGGACCCGGCGGTAGGCGGCGGCGATCCCGCCCGCGGCGACCTTGTGGTTGTCCTTGATCATCGCGACGTCGTACAGGCCCATCCGCTTGTTGGTGCCGCCACCGGCGCGGACCGCATACTTCTCCAGGGCGCGCAGGCCGGGGGTGGTCTTGCGGGTGTCGAGCACCATCGCCTTCGTGCCGGCCAGGGCATCGGCCCAGGCCCGGGTGTGGGTGGCCACCCCGGACATCCGGCAGAGCAGGTTGAGCGCGGTCCGCTCGGCGGTGAGCAGCAGCCGGGTCGGGCCGGTCACCGTGGCCAGCACGTCGCCACGCGCCACCCGCTGCCCGTCGTGGGCCACCAGCGACACCTCGACGGTACGGTCCGCCCCGGTCACCTCGCCCACCAACTCGAACACCGCCGCCGCCACGGACAGCCCGGCCACCACCCCGTCGGCGCGGGCGACCAGGTCACCGGTGTCGTGCTGCCCCTCGGGGATGGTGGCGACGCTGGTGACGTCGAGGAAATCCGGGCCCAGGTCCTCGGTGAGCGCGTCGACGATCACCCGCCGTACCCGCTCCGGGTCCAGGCCACCGGCCCGCAACGCCCGCTCCGTCGACGCCCTCATGACAGCTCCTCCCACCGCTCGCTCAGCAAGCCCTCCGCCCCGAACCCCGCGACGAGGTGGCCCAGCCACCGGTCGTCGGCCGTCGGGAAATCCTCCCGCCAGTGGCAGCCCCGGGTCTCCCGACGGGCGTACGCGGCGGCGACCAGCATCGACGCCACCGTGATCAGGTTCGTCGCCTCCCAGTCGGCGGTACGCGGGGTGCCCCGGCCCTGGCCCAGATCGGTGAGAGTGGCGGCGGTCGCGGCCAGGCTCTCCGCCGAGCGGAGCACCCCCGCCCCCCGGGTCATCGCCCGTTGCAGGGCCGAGGTGGTCTCCGCCGGCACCACCCAGCCCTGGCCGCCCACCCAGGCGCCGATCTCGGCCGGCTTCGCCTGCTCGGGCAGCCCGGCGGCGATGTCCTCGGCGATCCGGCGGGAGAACACCAGCCCCTCCAGCAGCGAGTTGCTGGCCAGCCGGTTGGCGCCGTGCACGCCGGTGCAGGCGACCTCGCCGCAGGCGTACAGGCCGGGGATGGAGGTGCGGCCGTGCAGGTCGGTACGGACCCCGCCGGAGGCGTAGTGGGCGGCCGGGGCGACCGGGATCAGGTCGGTCGCCGGGTCCACCCCGATGGCCAGGCAGGACGCCACGATGGTCGGGAAGCGCCGGGCCAGGAACTCCCCGCCCAGGTGGCGGGCGTCCAGCCAGACGTGGTCCGCGCCGGTGGCCAGCAGCACCCGGTGGATGCCCTTGGCGACCACGTCCCGGGGGGCCAGCTCGGCCAGCTCGTGCTGGCCGACCATGAACCGCTTGCCGTCGCCGTCGACCAGGTGGGCGCCCTCACCGCGCAACGCCTCGGACACCAGCGGCTGCTGGGCCCGCGTCGCGCCCGCCGCCCCGGCCGGCACGATCAGCGCGGTCGGGTGGAACTGGACGAACTCCACGTCGGTGACCGCCGCGCCGGCCCGCACGGCGAGCGCCACCCCGTCGCCCGTGGACACCGCCGGGTTGGTGGTGGCCGCGAAGATCTGGCCCATGCCACCGGTGGCCAGCACCACGGCCCGGGCCAGGATCGCGCCGACACCGTCCGCGCTGCCCTCGCCGAGCACGTGCAGGGTGATTCCGCAGGCCGGGCCGAACCCGTCCGGGCCGTCGCCGGGGGCGCGCAGCAGGTCCAGCACCAGGGCGTGCTCGACCAGCCGGATCCACGGGTCGCGGTGGACCGCCGCGTGCAGGGCCCGTTGCACCTCCGCCCCGGTGGCGTCGCCGCCGGCGTGCACGATCCGGTCCGCCCGGTGGCCGCCCTCCCGGGTGAGCATCAGCGAGCCGTCCGGGTTGCGGTCGAACTCCGCCCCGATCCGCATCAGCTCGCGCAGCCGGGTCGGGCCCTCCTCCACCAGCACCCGGACCGCCGCCGGGTCGCACAGGCCGACGCCGGCGACTGCGGTGTCGTACGCGTGCGCCGCCGGGGTGTCGGCCGGGTCGAGCACGGCGGCGATGCCGCCCTGCGCCCAGCGGGTCGAACCCTCATCTATGTTGACCTTGGTGACCACGGTGACGTGCAGGCCCGCCTCGCGCAGGTGCAGCGCGGCGGTCAGGCCGGCGACCCCGGAGCCGACGACGACCACGTCGGTGGTCTCCACCCAGCCGGGTGCGGGCGCGGCGAGCAGCCCGGGCAGGGCCGGCAGGTCGACGGTCGGAAGGTCCATGAGCACAGTCAACCTGAAGGCACCTCACCCCGGGCAGCGGGGGCGGGACGAGTGGTTCCGGCTACTTCGTCCGGACCGGCAGGCCGGCTTCCCCGGCGCCCTTGAGCGAGGCGGTCACCGTGCGGTCGCTGAGCCAGAGATAGCAGCGGACGCCCCGGTCGCCGACGGCCCACCGGCCGCTGCCGGGCGGGCGGACCACCACCCCGCTCCGGAACCGGAGCATCGCATCGTCCGGCACCCCGACGTACCTCGCCAGGATGCTGTTGCAGCCGGCGTAGAGCGGGACCCAGTCGGCGTTCTTCGTCGGGTACGGGCCCTCCGGCGCCGGCCACACGCCGACGAACTCGGCGTCGTGCGAGGTGCCGCAGTCGATTGGGGTCAGCTTCTGCACCCGGAGGTCGCCGCCGGTGCGCTGGCAGCCCAGCCGCAGCGCGGACGGACCCTTGAGCGCGTCGCGCAGGCTGCCCGTCCGGGTCACCACCTGCGCCGCCGTCTCGACCGTGGTCAGCTCGGTCAGGTCACAGCGATACCAGCGCAGACCGGTCGTCCAGCCGGGACCGGTGGGCAGCGCCACCGCCAGCCGCAGCCGCCCGGCCCGCCAGTTGTCGCCGACGTAACCGCTGGCCCGGGTGTCGCAGTCGGCGAACGCCGTACGCAGCTCCACGGAGCCGACGGCGGGTGGGGCGGACCGGTCGACGGTGAAGGCACCCACGTGCACCGTCTCCACCCGGTGCGGCAGGTCGCAGCCCACCGGGTCGTACCCGTCGAGGGTGACCGTCGGGGTGAAGTCGGCGACCTGGCAGACCCCGACCGCCGGAGTGAACGGCCCGGCCTGCGGCAGTGCCGGCCAGTCGTCGGTGAGGTCCCCGTCCAGCCCGTCGGTGGCGCAGCCCGTCAGGGCGGCCCCCACGACCAACGCGGCGATCAGGACCCTCATCGCACCACGCATCGCGGCCTCCCCCAGCCGACGACCGTCAATCCGACGGTGCGCCCAGGGTAGCCGCAACCGGCCTTCCGGTGACAGACCGCGTTGCCCGCCCGGGATCAGTTCAGGGCGGCGGCGAGGGGGTTGGGGACCGGGTCGCCGGCGGTGCCGGGGGCGGCGCTGGTCGGGTCGGCGGTGAGGTCGACCACCTTGTTGTCGGCGTCGACGTGCACCACCCGGGGCTGATACGTCCGCGCCTCGGCGTCGTCCATCTGCGCGTACGAGATGAGGATGACCAGGTCACCGGGGTGCACCAGATGCGCGGCGGCGCCGTTGATGCCGATCACGCCGCTGCCCCGCCGCCCCGGGATCACGTACGTCTCCAGCCGGGACCCGTTGGTGACGTCCACGATCGCCACCTGCTCGCCGGGGAGCAGGTCGGCCGCGTCGAGCAGATCCTCGTCCACGGTCACCGAGCCGACGTAGTGCAGATCGGCCTGGGTCACGGTGGCCCGGTGGATCTTCGACTTGAGCATGGTCCGGAGCATCGAATGCCTTTCCGAAGGGTCAGGAATGCGGGGCGAGAAGAACCGCCGCGTTGTCGATCAGGCGGGTGGTGCCGACCCAGGCCGCGATCAGCAGCCGCGCCGGGCCGGCGACCGGCCCCGGCTCCAGGTCGGCGTCGGTGAGCACCAGGTAGTCGAGGCGGGCGCCCGGCGTACCCGAGTCGAAGGCGCGGTGGGCGGTGGCCAGCACCATGCCCGCGTCCGCGCCCTGCTCGGCGGCCTCGACGCCGGCCCGCAGCGCGGCGGAGAGACTCAGCGCCACCTGCCGCTCCTGCGGGGACAGGTAGCGGTTACGGCTGGACAGGGCCAGGCCGTCCGGCTCGCGTACGGTCGGCACGCCGACGATCTCCGTCGGCACGTCCAGGTCGCGGACCATCCGCCGGACCAGGGTGAGCTGCTGATAGTCCTTCTCGCCGAAGAAGGCCAGGTCGGCACGGGTGAGCTGGAGCAGCTTCAGGACCACGGTGAGCACCCCGTGGAAGAAGCCGGGGCGGCTCAGCCCCTCCAGGTCCTCGCCGAGCGGGCCCGGGTCGAGCCGGACCGCCGGCTGACCGTCCGGGTACATGTCGGCCACCGAGGGGGCGAACACCACGTCGGCGCCGGCCCGCCGGCAGATCTCCAGGTCGGCGTCGAGGGTGCGCGGGTAGCGGTCGAAGTCCTCGTTCGGGCCGAACTGGAGCGGGTTGACGAAGATCGTGACGAGGACGTGGTCGGCCCGCTCCCGGGCGGCCCGCAGCAGCGTCTCGTGCCCGGAGTGCAGCGCGCCCATGGTCATCACCACGCCGACGGTGCCGGTCAGCCGCTCCCGCGCCGCCGCCAGCTCCTTGCGCGTGTGCACCAGCTCCGTCATGCGGCAACCTCCCCGTGGATCCCACTCAACACGTCCAGCAGCGACTCCGCGTCGGCCGGGCGCAGCCGCCCGGCCGCGATGGCGCGGTCCGCCGTCCGTCGGGCCAACGCCAGGTAGGGGGGCAGGGATTCCGGTGCGGCCGCCGCCAGCCGGACCAGGTGCCGGCGTACGGTGCCCGCGTCGCCCCGGGAGACCGGGCCGGTGAGCGCGTCGTCACCGAGCCGCAGGGCGTTCTCCAGGGCGGCCCGCAGCAGCGGGGCGAGCACCTTCTCCGGCCGGTCCACCCCGGCGTCGCGCAGCCGGTCGGCCGCCTCGTTGACGAGGGTCACCAGGTGGTTCGCGCCGTGCGCCAGCGCCGCATGGTAGAGCGGGCGATCGTCCTCGGCCACCCATTCGGGCACGCCGCCGAGGTCGGCGACCAGCCGGGCGGCGAACGGGCGCAGCTCCGCCGGGGCGGTCACCCCGTACGAGCTGCCGGCGAGGCGGGTCAGGTCGTCCGGCGTACCGGTGAAGGTCATCGCCGGGTGCAGCGCGAGCGGCCGGGCACCGACGGCGGCGGCCGGGGCGAGAACGGCCAGCCCGTGCGCGCCGGAGGTGTGCGCGACCACCTGGCCGGGCCGCAGCGCGCCGGCCTCGGCCAGCCCGGCGACCACGCCGGCGAGGGCGTCGTCGGGGACCGCCACGATCAACAGGTCGGTGGCCGCGCGAGCGACGGCGGTCGCGGTGCGGGTCGGGATCTGCGGCAGCAGCAGCGCCAGCCGGGCCTGGGCGGCACCGGACCGATCGGTGACGGCGACCACCCGGTGGCCGGCGGCGGCGAGGGCCGCGCCGAGCACGGCACCGACCCGGCCGGCGCCGATCACGCCGACGGTGAGGGTACGGGGAAAGGCGAGCGGGGCGCCGTTCGAGGCGCCACCCGACGGTACGGCGGCCCCGGGCGGGGCGGCCGGACGCGGGCGCAGCGGTGCGCTCATGGCAATCGATCCAGTCCTCGATGGGGGTACCGGTCGATCGCAAGTATGCGCCGGGGTGACGGAGCCCGAACAAGCCTGTGTGAAAACCTTCACCGACGGCTCGAACAGGGACCTGAGCGAGGAATGAACTGATGGCACTCCGCTGGCGGGCGGCGATGGAACTCGCCCTGTACGGCCCGGATGGCTTCTTTGTCACGGGTATCGGGCCGGCTGCCCATTTCCGCACCAGCGTGCACGCCTCGCCGTTGTTCGCGTCCTGTCTGCTTCGCCTGCTCAACTCCCTTGATCGCGCGCTGGGCCATCCCCCTCGTCTCGACGTGGTGGATGTCGGCGCGGGTCGGGGTGAGTTGCTCCGGGCGCTGTTTTCGGGGGTTTCCGGAGAGTCCGCCCAGCCGTCTCCCGCTGCCCCGATCCCGCTCGCGGATCGAGTACGCCTCACGGCTGTCGAGAAGGCATCCCGCCCCGAGGACCTCCCGGCTGAGATCGACTGGCTGGACGAGACACCCGAGGGGATCACCGGCCTTCTGGTGGCCACCGAGTGGCTGGACAACGTCCCGCTCGACCTGGCCGGGCACACCGGTGACGGCTGGCGCTACCTAATGGTCGACCCGCTGACCGGCGCTGAGTCACTGGGCACCCCGGTGACCGCCGAGGACGCCGATTGGCTGACCCGCTGGTGGCCCATCCCCACCTCCCGACCGTTGATCAAGGAGTTTGCGTCCGTCGGAGGCCCGGAACCAGACCCAAACCTGTTGATCAACAGGGTGGTGGCGCGGGGGGAGATCGGGCGGGCGCGGGATGAGGAGTGGGCGGGGGCCGTCAGCAAGGTTGAGCGGGGGGTGGCGCTGGCGGTGGATTACGGGCATTTGCGCGACGACCGACCGCTCGACGGGACGGTGACCGGGTACCGGGGTGGGCGGCAGGTGCCGCCGGTGCCGGACGGGTCATGCGACGTCACCGCGCACGTCGCCATCGACTCGGTCGCCTCTGCCGGTGAGCGAATTGCCCGGTGTGCGTACACCCTGGTTTCGCAGCGGGAGGGGCTGCGGGCGCTCGGGGCCGACGGCGGGCGACCGCCGCTGAGCCTGGCCTCGCGCGACCCCGCCGGGTATGTCCGGGCGCTGGCCGCCGCGTCGGCGGTGGCCGAGCTGACCGACCCGGCCGGCCTCGGCGGGCACTGGTGGCTGCTGCAACCGGTCGGCGTCACCCTGGATCGGGTCATGGCACGATGACGGTCATGACCACGGACGCCGGCGACCTCCGCGAGCTGACCGTCGGCACCGGCGCCGGCGGGGAGCAGTTGGGCACCGACATGGTGCTGAACATCGGCCCACAGCATCCGTCCACGCACGGGGTGCTGCGGCTGAAGCTGGTGCTCGACGGCGAGCGGGTGGTCTCCGCCGAGCCGATCGTCGGCTACATGCACCGGGGCGCGGAGAAGCTCTTCGAGGTACGCGACTACCGGCAGATCATCGTGCTGGCCAACCGGCACGACTGGCTCTCGGCCTTCTCGAACGAACTCGGCGTGGTGCTCGCCGTGGAACGGCTGATGGGCATGGAGGTGCCCGAGCGCGCCGTCTGGCTGCGCATGGCGCTGGCCGAGCTGAACCGGGTACTCAACCACCTGATGTTCCTCGGCTCGTACCCGCTGGAGATCGGCGCGATCACGCCGATGTTCTACGCCTTCCGCGAGCGGGAGACCCTCCAGACGGTGCTGGAGGAGGTCTCCGGCGGCCGGATCCACTACATGTTCAACCGGGTCGGCGGGCTCAAGGAGGAGGTGCCGGCCGGTTGGACCGGGCGGGCCCGGGCCGCCATCGGCGAGGTCCGCCGGCGGATGCCCGACCTGGACAACCTCATCCGACGCAACGAGATCTTCCTGGCCCGCACGGTCGGGGTGGGCGTGCTGTCGGCGGCGGACGCCGCCGCGTTCGGCGCGTCCGGGCCGGTGGCCCGGGCCTCCGGGCTGGACCTGGACCTGCGCCGGGACGAGCCCTACCTGGCGTACGACCAGCTCGACGTGCCGGTGGTGACCCGGAGCACCGGGGACTGCCACGCCCGCTTCGAGGTGCTGCTCGACCAGGTGTACGTCTCACTAGACCTCGCCGAGCAGTGCCTGGACCGGGTGGACCGGCTCACCGGACCGGTGAACACCCGGCTGCCCAAGGTCGTCAAGGCCCCGGAGGGGCACACCTACGCGTGGACCGAGAACCCGCTCGGCATCAACGGCTACTACCTGGTCTCCCGGGGTGAGAAGACCCCGTGGCGGCTCAAGCTGCGCACCGCCTCGTACGCGAACGTGCAGGCGCTGGCGACCCTGCTTCCCGGCTGCCTGGTGCCGGACCTGATCGCCATCCTGGGCTCGATGTTCTTCGTGGTCGGCGACATCGACAAGTAGGTTCGGCCCGCACAAGATCTTGGCAGAAAACGGCCCCTGGAGGGGCCACCTTCTACCAAGATCTCCGCGAGGGCGGGGCGTCGCGCGGCGGGTCGTCGGAGTATCGGGGTGGGGCAGGGTCGGGCCGCCGGTCGGGGTGGCTGCTGTGGGGTGGGCGCCAGTCGTTCGGCACCGGCACCCCGCCCGCCGGCAGTTCCGGCCGGCGTTCCTCCGCCCAGCCGGGCCCGGCCGTCCTGGGCGCACCATGGTCACGGCGGGGCTCGCGGACGGACGCCCAGCGGTCCTCGACCCGATACTCGGTGCCCGCCTCGGCGGCCTGCACTGCGGCGTGCCGCTCGCCGACCCGGATCTCCCGGCCCCGTTCGTCGTCCCGGACCGAGGCCCAGCGGTTGCCGGCGCGCAACTCCGACCAGTAGTCGCCGTCCGGGTCGTCGGCGGCTACCCGGCCGGCCCGGTCGTCGCGCCGCCCGTCCCGGCCCGCCGACCAGGACTGCTCGTCCCGCCTCGTGTCCCGGCTGCCCGGCTGCCACCGTTCGTCGGCCGGCCCCTCCGCTGCCGCCGGCCAGGAGCGCTCGTCGGCCGGCCCCGACCAGGAGCGCTCGTCGGCCGGCCCCGACCTGGGGCGCTCGTCGGCCGGCCCCGACCAGGAGCCGCCGTGCCAGGACCCGCCGTGGGCGGGCCGGGCGTGGTCGCCGCCGGACCGGTCGCGGTCGTCCGCCGGCTCCCGGTACCCGGGCCGGGGGCGCTCCTGCGAATCCACGCCGTTCCCCGGCCGATCCTCCGAAACCGGCGACCAGCGGCCGGCGTATCCGCCGTAGTGGGTGCCGGCCACCGGGTCGGCACCGCCGTCCACGATGGTGTGCCGGGTGGTGACGTGCACGGTCTCCGTGTGGTGCACCACCCCGACCGGACGGGGTTCCGGGCGGACGTCCGGCTCCGCCGCACGCGAAGCGCCGTAGACGCCGGGCTGCGGGCGGTCGGCGTCGTAGCGGGCGCCCGGCTGCTGGCGGCGGGGCCGCTCCTCCTCGTCCCAGCCGGCGGGTCGCCCCCCGCCGGTCGGTGCCGGCTCCTGGGCAGCACGGTGACGGGACCGCCCCTCGTCGTACGTCTCGGCCGCGGGCACCCGGGCGCGGTCGCCAGGCGGCTGCTCCGCGACCGGCGCGGGCCTGCCCGCGGCGGCGGCCATCCCGGCGGCTGCGGCGTCCAATCGGCGGCGCAGCGCGGTGACCGTCTCCTGCGTACGTTGGGCCTGGTCGAGCGCCTCGTTGCCCCGGTGCGCGGCGGCCACTATCTCGCTGCGCAGCTCGTGGCGGAGCTGCTCGATCTCGTCGCGCAGCTCCTCGGTGCCGGCCGCCCCGTCACCGCTCTCGGCCCGCAACGCGATGGACAGGCCGATCAGCACCACGGCGAGGATCGCCAGCACCACGCCGATCCGCAGCGAACCGCCGCCGTCGGCAACCAGGATGAACAACGCGGCCAGGGGCGCGAGCCCCACACCGACCCAGAACAGGACGGTCAGCGACGACGAGGTGCGTTTCTCGGCGGGAGCGACCGGGGCGGGCATGGCTGAGCAGCGTACCGAGATTTGCCCCGGTAGGGAACGCTTCCAGGCGCAGTCCCGACGAGCCCGGTCGCCGACGGACCGCCGGGGTCCGTCGGCGACCGGCGACTGCTCCGGGTCGCGGCGCGGCGTCTCCCACGCCGAGCCGGAACGGCGCGGGTCAGCTCGCGGCGAGCGCCGCGTCGGAGGAGAGCACCAGGCCGACGCTGGCCGCGCCGGTCTTCAGCGCGTTCTTGGTCTGCGGGCCACCCGCGTCCAGCGAGCTGAACGAGCCGGCCTTGAAGTCGTAGACCTGGACCAGCCCGGCCTGGCATTTCGGCCGCTGCGGGCACTCCGGCGGGCCGGCCAGCACCGTCGCCTCGCCGGAGCACTTGGCGGCGAGGTCGGAGAGCGTGGTGACCTGGTACTTGTCGGCAAACGCCTGGGTGACCGCGAAGGCGTTCTGATCCTGGGCCTGCGACGGCTGGCCGAAGGTGATGCCGGCCTTGTCGCCCGCGGCCTTCAGCGCGCCGACCGTCTTGTCCAGCTCCGGAGAGGAGATGGGCTCGGCGTCCTTGCCGTTGGCCTTGGTGTTGAGGAACTCGGCCATGGTGGCCGCGTACTCGGGAACGATCTGGATCTCGCCCTTCTCGAGGGCCGGCTCGTAGAGCTCGCGGCTACCGATGGTCTGCACCTTCACCTGGTAGCCGGCCGAGGTGAGCGCGATCTTGTAGAGCTCGGCGATCAGCTGGCTCTCGCTGAAGTTGGCGGCCCCGACCGTGACCTGCCCGCCCGGGCCCCTGTCGGCCTGGCCGAGGCCGTTCGCGTCGGCGAACTCCTTCGCCGCGACCTGCGGGGTCTTGCGGTCGACGTCGACCATTCGGTTCAGCTCGATCAGCTTGGTGGTGTCGAGCGCCGCCGAGACCTTGTCCAACGCGGCGACGAGCTCTGGGGTGGCCGCCTTCGCGTTGATCGCGGGAATGACGTTGTCGGTGTTCTGGAGCTTCTTGTCGTCGGTGAGGACGACCAGCTTGTCGCCCGCGACCGGGGCGCAGCCGGCCCCGGAGGCGCCCTGCGCGGGGGCCTCGGTGCCGGAGGAACCGGCGTCGCCGCAGCCGGCGAGCAGTGCCGCCGAGGTGAGGGCGCCGAGCGCCCCGACGGCCATGCGTGTGCGTGCGCGCGCGTGCATCTGTGCCCGCCTTCCGTGTCCCGGCGCGACCCACTCGGGCCGGCCGCGTGTCCGACAGGCGATCCGATCGGCCGCCCGCTCTTGCCTCGGGCGATCCCTTTCGCCACCCGCGACTTCAGCCAATATCCTCCGGACGGGACCGACAAACCCGAAGCGGATTTCGTCACCGGATCGTCACCCGACGCCGATTCACCCGGTTCAGGAACCCGCCGTCGCGTCGGCCGGACGACGGTTCGCCGCTCGCCGGGCCCGTCGCAGCGGACGCGGGGTGACCACCCGCTCCAGCAACGCCAGCGCCCCTTCGACCAGCAGCGCCAGCCCGGCGACCAGCACCCCGCCGGCAAGGATCTGCCCGCCCCCGGCCGCGATGTCCAGCCCGAAGCCGGCTCGGATGATCTGCCCCAGCCCGCCGCCGTTGACGAAGGAGGCCAGGGCCGCGGTGGCGACCACCTGCACTGCGGCGGTACGGAAGCCGGCGGCCAGGTACGGCACCGCCAACGGCAGTTCCACCTGGCGCAGCACCTGCCCGCCGGAGAGGCCCATGCCCCGCGCCGCGTCCCGGGCCTCCGGGTCGGCCTGCCGCACCCCGGTGTACGCGTTGGCGAGCAGCGGCGGCACCGCGAACACCGCGAGCGCGACCACCACCGCCGGTCGGCCGAAGCCGAGGAACGTCAGGGGCAGGATGGTCAGCAGCGCCAGGGTGGGAACGGCGAGGGTGACGTTGGAGACCAGCAGCACCAGACCGCCGCCCCGGCCGGTGTGCCCGAGCCACAGCCCGATCGGCCAGGCCACCAGGCAGCCCAGCAGGACCGCCAGCGCGGACATGCTCAGGTGCTCGCCGAGCCGGTCCAGAATGCCGCCCGGGTTCGTCCAGTTCAGCGGATCGTTCAACCAGACGACCGCCTCGCGGAGGTGGTTCATGAGGCGCGTCCGCGCAGCCAGGGGGTGAGCAGCCGGCCCACCCCGGCCAGCACCAGATCCAGCACCAGCGCGAGCAGTACGCAGAGCACTGTGCCGGTCATGATCTGGGCCTTGTAGAAGTTGTTCTGGAAGCCGGCGAAGATGATCTGGCCCAGGCCACCCCGGCCGATCACCACCCCGACGGTGACCAGGGCCACCGTGGAGACGGTGGCCAGCCGGAGACCGGTGAGGATGCCCGGCAGGGCCAGCGGCAACTCGATCCGGAACAGGCGGGCCCAACGGCCGTAGCCCATTCCCTCGGCGGCCTCCAGGACCTCGGGCGGCACCTGGTGCAGCCCGGCGAGCGCGTTGCGGACGATGGTCAGCAGCGCGTACAACACCACCACGGTCAGCACCGTCACCGCCCCGATGCCCAGGGTCGGTCCGAGGAACGCGAACAACGCGAGCGACGGAATCGTGTACAGCACACCGCTCACCGCGAGCACCGGCCCGGCCAGCGAACGGAACCAGTACGCGACCACCGCCAACGGCAGCGCCACCAGCGCGGCGAGCAGCACGGCCCGGGCGGTCAGCCAGGTGTGCTCGCGCAGCGCGGCCAGGATCGTGTCAGAGTTGTCCCGCACGTACTGCCAGGAGAACCACGGGTTGCCCGGCGCGGTCCGGTGACTCAGGTGAAGGGACACGCGTGAACGTTACCCCGGGAGCCACCACCGGACACGGCGCCGCATCGATCACCCTCGAACACATCCGCAAACGCTACCCGGACGGGACGGAGGCGGTGCGGGAGCTCAGCCTGGAGGTGAAAGCCGGCGAGCTGGTGGTGCTGATCGGCCCCTCGGGCTGCGGCAAGTCGACCGTGCTCCGCATGATCAACCGGCTGATCGAGCCGTCCGGCGGCCGGATCCTGCTCGGCGACGAAGACGTCACCCAGGTCGACCCGGTGAGACTGCGCCGCCGCATCGGATACGTCATCCAGAACGTGGGCCTCTTCCCGCATCAGACGGTGGCCGCCAACGTGGCCACGGTGCCCGGTCTGCTCCGCTGGCCACGGCAGCGGACCCGGGAACGGGTTGACGAGTTGCTGGAACTGGTCGGGCTCGACCCGGGGCAGTTCGGCCGCCGCTACCCGCACGAGCTCTCCGGCGGCCAGCGGCAGCGGGTCGGGGTGGCCCGCGCACTCGCCGCCGACCCGGTGGTGCTGCTGATGGACGAGCCGTTCTCGGCCGTCGACCCGATCGTGCGGACCCGGCTGCAGGAGGAGTTCCTGCGGCTTCAGGCCGAGGTCCGTAAGACCATCGTGCTGGTCACCCACGACCTCGACGAGGCGGTACGGCTGGGCGACCGGATCGCGGTGCTCTCCGAGGGCGGCCGGCTGGAGCAGTACGACACCCCCGCCGCCCTGCTCGGATCACCCGCCGCGCCGTTCGTACGCGAGTTCGTCGGGGCCGATCGGGGCATCCGCCGGCTGGCGGTCACCCCGGTCACCCGGGACGCGCTCGACCCGCTCCCGGCCGGCGCCCCGGCCGGCCTGCCGGCGGTGCCGCTGGGCGGTTCGGCGTACGACGCGCTGGGCACGCTGCTCACCTCGGCCGCCGAGCATGCCGTGGTGACCGAGGACGGCCAACCGGTCGGGTTGCTCAGCCGGTCTCGGCTGCTCGACCTCGGCGCGCTGGCCGACCGACCGGCCCCGCCCGCCGGCGAACGGCCGTCCGCGGTCAGTGCTTCATCAGTCAGTGCTTCATCAGGTAGTCGATGAAGGCGGCCCGCAGCAGCGGCGCGGCCTCCTGGTAGCCGTGGCCGGTCAGCTCCCGCCAGAGGGCGTTCGCCTCGTCGACGGTCGGCCCGACCGAGTTGGGTGCGCCGTCCAAGGCGGCAGCCTCATCCGCGTTGGGCAGGTGCCGCAGCACCGACCAGAAGAACCCGACGTCACGCCGGTGCCGGGCCAGGGCGAAGGCCTGCTCGCGCAGCTCCTCAGTGGAGAGCTTGTCGAGTTCGTCGAAGGTACGGCCGCCGGGCCCGGTGGCAGGAGTCCCGGTCATGCCACCGCCTCGCTTCGCTCGGCGACGGCATGAGGTGCGACCGGCCTGTGCTGATGATTCGCTCGCTGACGCTCGCTCATGCGCCGAGCCTAACCGGCGAGATCAGGTTCGGCCCGCCGGACGCGTCGCGGTCAGCGGTCGTCGGCGTCCCAGCGACGCGGTTCGTGCTCCCAGCGCGGGGTTTGCCACGCATCGAGGGTCTCGGTGGTTTGCACCGGCAGCACCGGTGGCCAGGCGTCGGCCGGCTCCGGCGGCCGGGTCAGCGCCCAGCCGGTGCTGATCGTGCCGTCGCCGGACGGTCCCGCCTCCAGGTCGGCGGCCGAACGCGGCCGACCGAATCTCTCGACCAGCCGGGTGACCAGCAGCCCTACCCCGAGCACGGCGCCGCCGATGGCCCACCGGTTGATCGTCCAGCCCCCGGCCCGGGACCAGATCAGGAAGACCGTTACCAGGCTGACCGCGAACAGGGTGCCGAAGATCCCGCCGCGCCGGCCGTACGCGCTGGTGCCGGCGAGCAGCGCGGTGCCGACCGCGAGCACCGACCAGTTCAGCCCGGAGCCCGGCGTGATCGGGCCGCTCCGGTTCGCCGCGAGGAGCACCCCGCCGAGCATCGCCAGGACGGTGGAGCCGATCAGGGCAAGCGTGGCCACCGTGGCGGCGACACCGCCCCGGCGGCGGGCCGGGTCGGCGACCGCCCGGAACCGTCCGACCAGCCGTCGGATCGGCCGCATCGCGCCGAAGAGCCCGCCGAGGACGGCCAGCGCGGCAAAGCCGACGAAGAGGTAGATCGCGGTGGGCCGGGGGTCGTAGCCACCCTGGACCGGCACCGGATCGGTACGCCGCTCGATGTACGCGATGACGCCCGCCGCGCCGGCCAGGCTCGCCGCCCAGCCGGGCACGTGCAGCACCACCACCGCCAGCCCCAGCGCCAGCCCGCCGAGCGCCGCCACCGCCAACGCCGGGAGCAGCACCTCCCCGAGGCCCCGGTCGCCCTGCTCGGCGAAGTGCAGCGCGGCGGCCAACGCGACCGGGCCGATCGCCAGGTTCACCACGGCCGTGCGCAGGCTCAGCCCGGCGGCGAGGGCGAGCAGCCCGAACCCCGCCACGTCGACCAGGAGCGACCGGAGGGCGTCCCCGCGCAGCGCGTCCGCGTCGTCCCGCCACAGCAGCCAGGTGACCGTGGCCAGCCCGACCAGCAGCAGGACCTCCCAGACCACGTGTACGGCGACCCGGTCCCGGCCCGGCTCGCCGTGCGCCGGGTCGTCGAAGACGTTCTCCAGTACGGCGGCCGGCACATTCGACGACGACTCCGCCGGCGCGCCCCGGCCCGTCTCGTCGTACCCCATGGCCGCGCCTCCCACGTCGCCGGCCGCACAGGGTCCGACGCGCGGCGGACCGGCGGCGGCCGTTGCTCTCCGGTCGCCAGGGACGGTACCCGCGGGGTGGGGTGGGTGGGAACCCCTCCCGGATCAGCGCTGCCCGGGCCGGCTCTCGCGGTCGCCGGAGGGGTGGTCCTCGTCGTCCTTCTGCTCCGGCACCCGGCAGGCCCGTTCCAGCCAGAGCGCCGCGGCGACCAGCGCGAGTGAGGCGACGGTCCCGCTCAGGCCGGCCGGCCGGTCACCGACGGCCGCGTTCGTGTGTTCGATGAAGAGCCAGCCGGTCAGGCCGGCGTAGAAACCGGCGAAGATCGCGCCGGCCAGCGCGGATGCCTTGGCCAGCACCACGAACCGGGCAACCAGCAGCGGGTTGAGCGGCTCCCGCCCGGGGCGGCCCTCGATCTTGCCGCGGGTGTTGACCGCCGCGTATCCCTCCAGCACGGCCAGGCCGGCGAGCGTGACCACCGGCAGCCAGGGCAGGCTGGGCGCGACCTCGTAGTAGAAGGTGCTGATCAGCAGCCAGGCCACCGCCGCGGCGGCCAGGCCGGCCACGAACAGCGTCGAGATCCGGGTGGGACCCATCCGGAAACGGTCGGGGTCGCGCGGGGATTGCGCCTGACTCATGCGTCCGACTCTAACGTCAGATCCGGTCGAGGGCCGAGTTCCAGGGCGTCGGAGGCCAACGGCTCGGCGTTGAGCAGGTCGGTCAGCCAGCCGTGCCCGGGCAGCTGGCCGTGCGGCTCGATGTCGATCCACGGCCGCAGCACGAAGGCCCGCAGCTGGGCACGGGGGTGCGGGAGGGTCAACTCGGGGTCGTCGCTGAGCACCGGCTGCCCGTCCTCGTGCCACACCGCGATGACGTCGACGTCGAGGGTGCGCGGCCCGTACCGGCGCTGCGGGTCGCGGGTCCGCCCGGCCGCCGCCTCAGCGGCGTGTGCCCGGGCCAGCCAGTCGCGCGGGCCGGCCGCCGGGTCCGCGACCATGAGGGCCGCGTTCAGGTACGCGGGCTGGTCGGCGTCCCCCCACGGGGCAGTCTCGTAGACACCGGACACCACCAGCACCGCATCGCCGAACGCGGCCACCGCCGTGCGCAGGTGGGCGAGCCGGTCGCCAAGGTTGCTGCCGATCGACAGCACGGCCCGGGTCACCGGGTACGCCGCATCGTCACGGCCACGTCCCGGAAGGCGTGCGGGATCGGGGCCTCGGGCTTGTGCACGGTGACCGTGGCGGCGGCGACCAGCGGTTCGGCCAGGCAGACCGCGAGCAACCGGTCGGCGAGCGTCTCGATCAGGTTGACCGGCTCGCCGGTGATCACCGCGACCAGCTTCTCGGCCAGTTCGCCGTAGTGCACGGTGTCGGTCACCTCGTCGGAGCGCGCGGCCGGGGCGAGGTCGAGTTCGAGCACCGCGTCCACCACGAACTCCTGCCCCTGGGCGCGCTCGAAGTCGTAGACCCCGTGCCGGCCGTGCGCGCGGAGACCGGTCAGCTCGATCCGGTCGGTCACCGGTCTCCCTCCCCGGCGGCGGGCAGCATCAGGCGCGGGCTGCCGGTGGCCCGCCAGACGGCCAGCGCGTCGGCCGTGCCCCGAACGTCGTGCACGCGTACGCCCCAGGCGCCGGCCGCCACCGCGAGCAGACTGGTGGCGATGGTGGCCGCCTCGCGACCCGAGGTGGGCCGCGGGGTGCCGTCGGAGTCGGCGAGCAGCCGGCCCAGGTATGACTTGCGGCTCGCCCCGAACAGCAGCGGGAAACCCAGGTCCGCCAGTTCGGGAAGGCGGGTGCTGAGGGCCCAGTTGTGCGCCGCGGTCTTCGCGAAGCCGAGCCCGGGGTCGATGATGATCTTCTCAGCGGCGACCCCGGCGGCGAGCGCCTCGTCGACCCGCTGGCTCAACTCCGCCCGGACCTCGGCCACCACGTCGGTGTAGGTGGCCAGGTCGCGCATCTCGCGGGCGTGTCCCCGCCAGTGCATGAGCACCCAGGGGCAGCCGGCGTCGCGGACCACCCGGGCCATGTCCGGGTCGGCGAGACCGCCGGAGACGTCGTTGACCACGTCGGCGCCGGCGGCGAGGGCCGCCTCGGCCACCCGGGCCCGGCTGGTGTCGATGCTGGTCGGGATGCCGGCTGCGGTCAGCGCGCGGATCACCGGCAGCACGCGCGCGATCTCGGACTCCGCGTCGACCCGGTCGGCGCCGGGCCGGGTGGACTCGCCGCCCACGTCGACCAGGTCCGCGCCGTCGGCGCGGAGTCGCACCCCGTGTCCGACGGCGGCGTCGAGATCGGCGTATCTGCCGCCGTCGGAGAAGGAGTCGGGCGTGACGTTGAGGACGCCCATCACCACCGGGGCCTGCGCCCCTACCAGCTCGGTCACGACCCGACAGTACCGGGCGCTGGCGGGGCTTCCGGCGGCCCGGGGGATCGCCACCAGCGAAGGCCCTGACATGCGAATTGGAACAGGCGTACGGTCGGTCGTCCGGGCCACTTCCGGTCGAGTCTTCGCGGCTTGTCGCAAAGGTGCCCGGCCCGTACGCTTTGGAATTGCCCGGCATCGACATGGCGAAGCCTGGAGGGAGGGCCGAAGCGGGAGAAATCCCCCCAAAGCCCGCCACTCTCCGTGGTGGCTGACGAACGCAGCGTTGGGGGACACTGTGCGCCCATTGAGCACCATCCCGCCGGGTTTGCCTACTGCACCATGCGGCACCGCCGGCCGCGACATGGGGAGGTTTCAGTGATCGCCATCGAGCTCATGGGGACGGTGACCGCAACCGTCGACCACGCGCTCCACACCCTGGCGTCGACTCCACTCGCCGAGCCGGCCCCCAAGGGCATCAACACCGAAGGCGTCGTCACCTTCTTCGCCAGCAAGATCGCGCCGATCCTGCTCGCGGTACTCGGCGTCATCTTCATCGGGCGGGCCGGCCGGGGCGAGATCTCCAAGGTGCTGACCAGCTCCGCCATCGCGATCGTCGGTCTGGCCTTCATCGCCGGCGCCGCCACACTCTTCTTCGTCGGCGACTACCTGATCAACCTGATCTTCCAGTAGGCGCGGGCGACCATGCGGCTGCGCACCGACGACGACATCTACCGGGCTCGTCTCGTCTACCTCGGGCCGCCCGGCTACACCCTTCCCGTCCACCTGCCGTACGCCCAGTACGGCGTGTTCATGCTGCTCGTACCCCTCTACATGTTCGTCCACTGGTTGTTCACGCTGCAGGTCGAGCTCTTCCCGGCCTGGGAGATCGCCCTCGCCATCGTGACCACCTCGTTCATCTTCCGGCACGTCGACCCGGACCGGCCGGCGCGCATGGTCATCCGGACCGCGCTGACCGACTGGCGACGCACCCGGGAGCCGGCGGCCGAGCAGCGCGACCCGCGCCTGGTGGCGAGCCGGATCAGGATCCGGGAGGAACTGGCATGACCGGGCGTACGCCGATGGCGCAGCCGAACGACGCGGGTGAGGCGGTCGCATGAGTCGCTCTTCCACGCCGGGTTCCCCGGCCGGACGTCCGGCCGGCCCGCACGGTCACCGAGCGCGATCGTTCGACTACCCACAGGGTGAGGAGTTGGACGAGGCCACCCTGGATCCGGCCCTGGTGACCAGCCCTGGGCACGGTCGGGTCGGGGTCTTCCAACCGCCCCGACCGGCGGCGCCGCGCGCGTCCGGCCATGAGCAGCGGGTGCCGACGGTCGGCGACAACCCCGACATCGATTCGCCGTTCCTCGACCTCTTCGGCGGCGCGCAGCCCGGCGTACGGCGTCCCGCCAGCCGCCCCCCGAACCAGAGCCCGCCGGTCGCGGCCGAGCCGACCCCGGTGGTGGCGCCACCCCGTCGCGGCATCGGGCGGGAGGCGCCGCCGATTCCGCACCAGCCCGCAGCCCCGGCCGAGCCGGTCACGCCGCCCCCACCCGCCGGCCGCGACGAGCCGCCGGACGAGCCGCCCGCCGCCCGACCGGGGGAAACCGCCCCCGGCGTACGCCCGGTGAGCCACCCCCGCGACGGGTCGGACGCCGGGCACCGTGCCGATCCGCCGGACCGGCCCACCGGACGCACCGCGCCCGATCCGGAGCCCGCCACCCGCGCCCGGGTGCCGCACCAGCCCGGCGAGCGGCTCCCCTCGCTCCGGCCGACCACCGAACCCGAGCCGGCCGACCCGGAATCCACGGTCGACGTTCCGGCCCGCCGAGGCGATCGGGGCACGGTGGAGGGGGTCCGGCCGCGCGGCCGCGAGGTCACCACCTCCGCCACCCGGGAGATGACGCCGCCACGGCAGCGATCCGCGGAGCGCAGCGGCAAGCCCGTGAAGCCGGTCCGGGTACGCCCACCAAAGATCAAGTTCGGCGACCGCGACCCGTCGGTCGAGCTGGCGATCACCGAGATCGCCGGCCACCTCACCTTCACCCCGAACACCGTCACCGCCTGGTACTGGCTGCCCGAGGTGCGCTGGGCGTTCCGCCCCGACGCCGAACGGGAGGCACTGCTCTCGGCGATCTCCGAGCAGTACGCCGGCCTGGCCGGCTTCCGGCTGCACCTGCGCCGCACCACCCGGCCCTTCCCGGCCGACGAGTGGGCGCGCACCATCGACGCGCACACCGCGTCGCCGCTGGCCGACGTGCCCGGCACACCCGGTTGGGCCGACCATCTGGTCGCCGCCCAGCGGCACCTGATGGCGGTCAACCACGCGGAGGGGCAGACCTACCTGGGCGTCACCTTCGCCCGCCGGTCGCTGGGCGACTCGCTCACCGAACGGCTGCTGCGCGCCTTCGGTCGGGGCACCGCCGACGGCGAACGACGCAAGCTGGGCCGTACCGTCGAGCAGTTCGACGAGGTGCTCGGAGCGTTCGGCATGCGCGGGCGCCGGGTGACCGCGCAGGAGCTCGAGTGGCTGCTCTATCGATCCGTCGCGCTCTGCATGGCACCGCCGGGCGCCCTCTCCCCGGTGACCGACAGCCGGTGGGAGCGGGGCGACCTGCTCGCCCTCACCGAGCAGGTGGAGCGCTACCGGACCCCGTACGGCTCCACCGTGAAGCTGGTCAACCGGATGACCGGCGAGGAGCGGCACGTGGCCGTGCTCGCGGTCGGCCGGATGGAACCGCTGGAGATCCCCGAACGGCACGAGCCCTGGTTGCACTTCCACGAGCGGCTGCCGTGGCCGATGGAGCTGTCGACCCGGGTGGACATCCTCGGCTCAGGCGACTCCTTCCGAAACCTGGAACACCGGCTCCGGATGATCCGGTCGCAGCAGCTCGACTACGCCGAGCACGGCATCGACGCGCCGCCGGAGCTGGAACGGCTCGCCAAGCGTGCCCTGGTGATCGGCGACGAGATGACCACCGGTCTGCCGGTCGACTCGGCCCGGGCCCACGGCTGGCACCGGATCGCGGTCGGCGGCCGGACCCGCGAGGAGTGCCTGGAGCGGGCCCGCCGGCTCATCCAGCTCTACTCCCGCGAGCTGCGGATCTCGCTCCAGCACCCGAAGAACCAGGACTGGCTGGCCCGCGAGTTCATCCCCGGCGAGCCCATCGCCAACACCGGCTACGTCCGGCGGATGCCGGTCAACCTGCTCGCCGCAGCGCTGCCACAGGCCGCCTCCACGGTCGGCGACCGGCGCGGTGACCTGATCGGTCGGACCGCCGGCACCTGCCGCCGGCCGGTCTTCCTCGACCTGCACTTCCCCATGGAGGTGCGCGAGCGCTCCGGCCTCGCAGTCTTCGTCGCCGAACCGGGTGGCGGCAAGTCCACCCTGCTCGGCGCGCTCGGCTACCTGGCCGCCCGGCGCGGCGTCCAGGTGACCCTGCTCGACCCGTCCGGCCCGCTGGCCCGGCTGTGCGCGATGCCGGAGCTGGCGCCGTACTCGCGGGTGCTCAACCTGACCGGCTCCGAGCAGGGCACTCTTGCCCCGTACGCGCTGATCCCGACGCCGCTGCGCAGCGAGTTCAGCGCGGGAACGGCGGGCGACCGGGAGTTCGAGATCGCAATCTCCAACGCCCGGGCCGAGCGCCGCATGCTGGTGCAGGACATCTGCATGATGCTGGTGCCGCCGCAGGTGGCCCGGGAGGCGTCCACCGCGACCCTGTTCCGGCACGCCGTACGCCAGGTGCCCGCCGAGGAGACCTCCACCCTGGACGACGTGGTCGCCTGCCTGCAAGAGCTGGACGACGAGCCCGGCCGGGAGTTGGCGCACCTCCTGCTGGACACCGCCGAGATGCCGCTGGCCATGCTCTTCTTCGGCCGCCCGCCGGAGGGCCTGCTCGGCGCCGACGCGGCGCTCACCGTGATCACCATGGCCGGGCTCCGGCTGCCCGATCTCAAGATCGAGCGCGAGTACTGGTCGGCCGAGGAGGCGCTCGCCCTGCCGATGCTGCACACCGCGCACCGGCTCGCCGTTCGACGCTGCTACGGCGGCTCGATGTCCTCACGCAAGCTGGTCGGCCTGGACGAGGCCCACTTCATGGAGGGCTGGCGTTCCGGGCGGTCGTTCCTGGTCCGCCTCGCCCGCGACTCCCGCAAGTGGAACCTCGCCGCCCTGGTCGCCTCGCAGAACCCGAAAGACATCCTCGGCCTCGACGTGCAGAACCTGGTCTCCACCGTGTTCGTCGGCCGGATCGCCGAGGACAACGAGATCGCCTCCGAGGCGCTGCGCCTGCTCCGAGTGCCGGTCGACGACGGCTACGAAGCCACCCTGGCGTCGCTGTCCCAGGCCGACTCCGGCTCGGCCGCTCGCCTCGGCTTCCGCGAGTTCGTGATGCGCGACGTCGACGGGCGCGTGCAGAAGGTACGGGTCGACGTGTCGTACGTCGACGGGCTACTGGAACACCTGGACACCACCCCCGCTGCGGTCGCCCAGTCGGCCGCGGCACTGCCGACCGTCCTGGCTGATCTGGAGGCGTGACATGGCTTGGCCGTGTTTCATGAGGCACGCCCGAGCGAGCCGAGGCCCAGGCGGCGGTCCGACAACGCCGCCGGCCGTCGTCTGGGTCCGGCGCAGCCGGGCAGGGTCTCATGAAACACGGCCTGGGGCCCGGGCAAGGATCACTGCGCTCCTCCTCGTGCTCGGCGTACTCGCCGTGGCCACCATCTCCTGGCCGCTGGTCGGGGCCACACCCGCGTACGCCGCCGAGCCCACCCCGGCACCTGCTGAGCTGTGCACCACCAAGGAGTGGCAGGCCGACTTCCGCGCCTGCGTCGCCAAACTGCACTCGGTTGCTGACGATCAGGTCACCTGCCGCAACGCCCCCGTACCCAGCGCGCCGGACTCGGGCCTGGCCGGTTGGTTCGCGTCGCGTCCCGACTCCGCGAAGCTGCCCGGGCCGAAGGGGCTCTACAGCGACTACGGCTACGCCGGATACAGCTACACCACGTACGACATCGACGGCGGCTGCGCATCGTCGGTCCTCCATCCGGACTACCGCTTCACCAACATGGTCGCGAACGGCGAGTTCATGTTCGCCGACGCGGTGATCGGGGCGTCCAACGCGCTACGTGAACGAGCCTGGGACCCGCGCTCGATGTGGCGCTGGGCAGACCCGCTGGTGGAGCAGGCCACCAAGGCCGTCTACCAGAAGGTCTTCAGCGTCTTCGGCATCATCACGCTCTGTGTGGTCGGCCTCTATCTGATGTGGCGCTCCCGCCAGTCGGACATGAGCAACGCGATGACCACGGCCGGGTGGGCGGTGCTGGTGATGGTGGCGGTGACCGCGCTGGCGGCCTGGCCAGTGAAGTCGGCGAACATCGCCGACAACGCCCTCGTCACCACGCTCGGCGTCGTACACGACGCCGTCGGCCCGGCATCCAGGGACATCCCGGCGGACAAGTGTGTGCTGCCAAATCCCGATGCATGCGTCGACAAGCGCCCGCCTGCGGTCCGGGCCAGCGACACCGCCACCGAAACAATGCTCTATCGGAACTGGCTGCGGGGCGTGCTCGGCTCGGCCGACAGTGAGACCGCCCAGAAGTACGGACTGGCGCTCTACGACGCCAAGTCGCTCTCCTGGGAGGAGGCGGAAAAGCTCCGCCAGAACCCGGCGACACGCGAGGCCACCATCAAGGCCAAGCAGCAGCAGTGGGCCCGCGTGGCCGAGCAGATCAAGACGGAAGACCCGGAGGCGTACGAGTACCTCACCGGCGTCCGGGACATGGACCGGGTCGGGGCCGGCTTCATCGCCGTGCTGGCCTCGCTGCTCTTCGCGATGTTCGACCTGACCGCCTCGCTACTGGTGCTGCTCGGCTTCCTGATCTTCCGCTGGGCGGTGATCGCCGCGCCGATCCTCGGCACGGTCGGTCTGATGCGTCCGGCGAGCGCCGGCCTTCGCCGGCTGGCGAACGCGGTGGTGGCGGCCATCTTCAACATCGCCATCTTCGGCACCGGCGCGGCCATCTACCTGTTCGCGGTCGACCTCATCATGAACACCCCGACCCTGCCCGGCTGGCTGCAGGTGGTCCTGGTCTGGCTCTGCGGCGTGGTGGGTTGGCTGCTGCTCCGCCCCTACCGGCGGATCACCCAACTAGGCGGCAAGGACAGCAGCGAGGCGATCAGCTCGGCCGGTTCGTGGCACCGCCGGTTCTTCCGCGACATGCGAATCGCGGCCCGGTTGGACGTGGCCGAGCCCGGCGGCACCGCGGAGCCCCGGACCGGCCGGCGACGCGGCGTGGCGCTCGAGCAGAGCAGCCTGCGGCCGGAGGCCCGGCACGAGGACCCGTCGCACGCCGCCACGGCCACCGAACGAGAGCGGCCGAACGGACGGGAAGGGGTCGATGAGGCTCCCGCGCCCGAGCGGAAGGGCGGACGACCGGCACCACGCCAGCGCCGACAGCCGGCGAGCTGGACCGAACCCGACGTACCGGAGGAGGCGCCCTCCTTCGCCATCTACCGGCCGGACTCGGCCGGCCGGGAACCTGCCAAACCGGCGCCCCGGGTGCGCTCCGAGGCACGGTGAAACCGATGCGTCGAGCGCTGGAGTTCCTCTTCACCCGGGTGCTGAGGTCCCGGCTCGGCATCGCGCTCGTGATCGCCGCCTTGGTCTTCGGCGTGATCGGCGCGGCACGGCTGGTGTCCGAGCCGATCGACCCGGCGTCCGGCCTCAACAACCGGCCGCGCGAGCCGATCAGCACAGTCGATCCGCAGACCGGTGACGACGGGGTGCTGTCGAGCCCGGGAGTGCCCACCCCCAGGACCCCCCCGGGTGACCTGCCCCCCGAACAGGCCGCCGACCGCTTCACCGCCGCCTGGCTGACCGGCCCGGGCAGCAGTGCGAACGATTGGCAGGCCCGCCTGCGGCCGCTCTCCACGCCCGCGCTGACCGAGAAGCTGACCGACGCGGACCCGGAGCGCGTGCCCGCTCGACGGGTCGTCGGTCAGGTGACCCTTCGACCCCGGACGGAGTCCTTCGTGGAGGCGCTGATCCCGCTCGACAACGGTCAGCTCCGGCTCGAACTGGTGGCACCCGACGGTCACTGGCTGGTGGACGCGGTCGACTGGACGCGGCCATGAGCGCGGCGACGGGCCAGCCGACGGGCCGGCGGAAGCTGCGGCTGGGCGCCGTGGCCGCCGCGGTGACCGCGGTGCTCACCCTGCTCTGCTGCGTCGGCGGCGCCGGGGCATTCTTCCTCACCGAGCTGGGCGGCGACGACCAGACAAGGCTGACCGCCGGCCTGGCCTGCGACCCCTCCTACCAGGTCGACCTCACCGGGGACATGCCACGGTTCAGCGAGTACGGCGATGGCCAGCTCCGCAACGCGGCAATCATCATCAAGGTCGGCCAGGACATGCACGTGCCCGCTCGCGGCTGGGTGATCGCACTGGCCACCGCGATGCAGGAATCCGCGCTGCGCAACCTGGCCAACAGCGCGGTGCCGGCGTCGCGGATGCTGCCGCACGACGGCGTCGGCTCCGATCATGATTCGCTCGGGCTGTTCCAGCAGCGGCCCGGCTGGGGCAGCGTCCAGCAGCGGATGACGCCTTCGTACGCCGCGCGGAAGTTCTACGAGAAGTTGCTCAAGGTGCCGAACTGGCAGCAGCGACCGCTGACTGTGGTGGCACAGCAGGTCCAGGTCAGTGCCTTTCCCGATGCGTACGCCAAGCACGAGGACCTGGCCGGCCGGATCGTTGACGCGCTCGCCGGTGGCGCCGCCCGCACCGTGGAGATCGCCGGCAAGGCGGTCTGCGATGCCGCAGCCGGCGCTCGGATCGCCGCTTCCGGCTGGACCGCTCCGATCGTTGGTGGCGTCGGCTCCGGCTTCCGCACCGCCGAGCGCCCCAACCACAACGGCGTCGACATCGCAACGGGCAAGGCAACCCCGATCCACGCGGCGTCCGCCGGTCGAGTGCTGGTCGCCCGCTGCGATCCCGACTTCTCAGGGCGACGGGACTGCGACCGGGACGGCTGGCCGGGCAAGGGTGGCTGCGGCTGGTTCGTGGACATCCTGCACGCCGGCGGCTACATCACCCGCTACTGCCACATGGTGGAGCGCCCCCGTGTGGTGCCCGGACAGTCGGTAGGGGCCGGCCAGGTGATCGGCCTCTCCGGGACCAGTGGAAACTCCTCCGGCCCACACCTGCACTTCGAAGTGCACGTCAACGGCGACCGGTCGAACCAGGGCGCGATCAACCCGGTGCCGTTCATGCGGGACCGGGGCGCACCACTGGGCGACACGGCGTGAGTGACCCGCTGCCCGACCCTTTCGCGGATCAGCCCGACTGGGCGCCGCTGCCGCCCCGGCCCATTGAGATCGTGCCCGCCACCGGCCGGATCGAACTGCGCGGCCAGCGGGTGCTGGTCGGCCTACCCGGTCTCGGTTGGCGTGGTGACCTCCGCGCCGACGAGCGGGTCGTGCAGGGCAGCCGCACCTACGTGCCGGTCATCGCCGAGCACGAGTGGTACCGCGCCGAGTCCGAGCAGGTGGAGGTGTTCGCACCGCTGGTACCGGTGGAGCGGGTCTGGGTGGAGACGGTGGGCGAACGTCTGCCGGCCAGCCGGCCGGCAGAGCCGGGCCTCCGGCTGGTCTCCCTCGACGCGCCCGCCCATCGCGCGCCCACCCCGGTCTTCGAGGCGGACTCGGTGGCCGGCCGGCGCGTGGTGCAGGTGACGGGAGCGGCCGATCAGCGCGACCTCCGAGCGGTGACCGAGACCTACTCCGGCACGGACGGGGACATCTGCGTCCGCGTGGCAGCCGAGGTGGAGTGGTACCGCTGGGCGTGGCGCGGCCAGGCACCGACCACCCTGGAGGTCCCGGTCCACCTGCTATGGATCGAGTGAGCGTGCTCAGTCGGTCCTTTGCCCCGTGCAGACTCGCCAACCGTCGCCGTGCCGAATTCCGAACCGCCAGCTTTGCCGGTCGCTTTGAGAGATGCCATCGAAATACGCCGAGATAATGAGAGCTACATCGACCATAGCGGCGTCACCCGTCTGCTTCGCGCTCAACGCGCCCCAGCTCACCGAGATCGTCGTGCCGAACTTCTTCTCACGCGCCGCGAGATCATCGCGGAACAATCGCAGGTCGTTGAGGTCAGCCTGGCCTTCGCAGGCGTACTCATTCGCCTTCACGTCGTTTCGATCGACCAAAAACGCACGAAGGTAGTTGTCCACCACAACGTCGGGGGCGCTGCGGTCCGGGGCGGTGGCTCGGTCGTACAGCACGAAGCCGACGACGGCACCGCTGCCGCAGAGCAGCGCCAGCACCCCGGCGACGACGGTCAGAACCGTACGCAGCCGCCGACGCGGACGTTCCGGCGCCGGAGCCGGCGCGGGGGGCGCCATCTGCTCGGGCGGGGTCCGCTGCGCCGGTACGCGGGATACCTGGGAACCGGCGGGGGGCTGCACTGATTCCACCTTCTGAGGCTATCGGCTGGGCCCCGCGTACCCAATGCCCCAGATCGCTGGATCGTGGCGACCCGCCGGGCGGTCGGAGGCGGCGCGGACAAGCCGGCCGGGCAGGGCGGGCCGTCGGCCGGGCCGCCGCCGCCACCGAGGTGAGCCTGCTCACCGCCGGCGCAAAGACCGGCGCAGCGCCGACCGACATCCCGGAGGACGCCCTTCGGCTGGGATACCGTCTCAGCTCGGGGAGGAGATGTCGGCCTCGGGAAAGTGAGGTGGACGCGGTGGCGAGTCCGAGGGCGCGAGCCGGGCGGGCCGCTGCGCTGCACCGACGGGCCGAGGCCATCGCGACCGCGGCGGCTCGCATTCTCGACGAGATCCGGCCGGCCCCGGCCGACCATCACCGCCAGTACGAGCTGGCGGAGCGGCTCCGGGCGGCGGCGGTGCTCGCCGCGCCGGGCTGGGCCGGCGCCCCGTTGGGGACATTGACCCCGACCACCCCGCCCGGGGACGGCCCACCGTCGGTGGTCCGGGTCGGCACCGCCGCGCCGCTGGACGACGCGCGGTTCCCCGCGCTGGTTCCGTTGTTCGGCAGCGGGCATTTGAGCGTCGACACCGACGCCCGCGACCCCCGGGTCGCCGGGCTGCTCCGGGCCCTGCTGCTCCGTCTGTTCGCCGCCACCCCGACGGGCGCCCTGCTGGCCCGCGCGGTGGACGGCACCGAAGCCGAGGGCACGTTCACCGGGTTCGCGGAGCTGACCGACGCGGGACTGCTGCCGCCACCCGCCACCGACGTGGTCGGGCTCCGAGCGGTCCTCGCCGAGGCCGAGCAGTGGGTGGCCGCCGGCGCCGCCCGGCAACGTGGGCGGCGACAACTCGGCGCGTCTGACGCCGCGCCGCGACCTGACGCCGTCGCTGGAGCCGCCGACCGTACGCTGCTGCTGATGGTGGCCGCCCTGCCCGACGGCACCGCCCCCTCCGACCTCGCCCGGATCGGCGAACTGGCCGCCCAGGGCCACCGGTCCGGCCTGCACCTGGTGGTGGCCGGCTGGCCGGCCGACGCGCCGTTGCCCCAGGCCACCCCGGTGACGGTACGCACGGCGTACGCGCTGGTGGGCGATCCGCCCGCTGCCGGGCTGAGCAGCCCCGGCGCCGAGCCACCCGGCGGCCTGAACTCGCCGGTCTTCGTCGAGGAGGACCCGCCGCAGGAACTGGTCACCGAGGTCTGCCGCCGGCTGGCCCGGCAGATCGAGGACGGCTCCCGGCTCGCCCTGGCCGACCTGCTGCCTACGGGCGAGCTGTGGACGTCGGAGTCCGTCGACGGGCTCGCCACGGTGGTCGGCGACGCCAGCGGCCGGCCGGTCAGTCTCGGTTTCACCGAGTTGACTCCGCACTGGCTGGTGAGCGGCCGCTCGCAGGCGGGGCGGTCGGCGTTCCTCACCAACGTGCTGTTCGGCCTGGCCGCCCGGTACGGTCCCGGCGAGCTGGCCCTCTATCTGGCGAACCTCGACGAGGGCGAGTCCTTCGTGGAGTTCCTGCAGACCGAACGGGACCGCTCCTGGGTGCCGCAGGTCCGGGCCGCCGGGATGGCCGCCGACCGGGAGTACGTGGCGGACCTGCTCGGCGAGTTGGAGGCGGAGCTGCGCCGCCGGGAGGACGCGGGCCGACGGGCGGGCGGGCAGCGCTACGCTGAGCTGCGCCGGCACCAGCAGCTGCCCCGGATCGTCTGCGTGATCGACGGTTTTCCGCTGCTGCTGCGGGAACGGGACCGGCTGGCCGTCGACATCCTGGCCCGGTTGGAGACCCTGGCCCGCGCCGCGCGCGCGTACGGAATTCACCTGGTGCTGGCTGGCGAGGGTGACCTCGGCCTCGGTGGCCCGCGGGACCCGCTGCTCGGCCAGTTCCCGGTCCGGGTGGCGTTGCCCGGGGGTGCGGCGGTGCTGGAGCCGACGAACGACGCGGCGGCCGGCCTGCCGGTGGGCAGCGCGGTGGTGAACACCGCCGGCGGGCTGGGCGGGCCGCGCGGCGCGACCCGGGGCCACGAGCGGATGATCCGGTTTCCGGACCCGCACCAGGACTCGGACGTCGTCGCCGGGCTGCGGCAGCGGCTCTGGTCGGCCCGCCCGGAGGACAGCGTCCCGCCCGTGGTCTTCGCCGGGTACGCTCGCCCGCTGCTCGCCAACGATCCGCGCTACCGCGCCGCTCTGGCCGGTCGGGCGCACGCCCCGGCCGCGCTGCTCGGTCGGGCGGTGGACGTACGTCGGTCCACGGCGACCGTGCCGCTCGGGCCGGCCGCCGGCCGCAACCTGGCTGTGCTGGGCCGGGACGAGGAGGCCGAGCGGCTGTTGGTCACGGCGGTTCGGAGCGTGGCCGCGCATCACGGCTCGGCACGCTTCGTGCTGGCGCCGCTGGCGAATGGGTCTACCGGGCCGGCCGCGTCCCTCGCCGCCGAACTGGCGGAGCGGCACGAGGTGTCGACGGTCGACGTGGCGGGTCTGCGGGCCGCGCTGGAGGCCGACGAGCCGGGCTATCTGGTGGTGTTCGGGCTGGACGTGCCGGATGGGACCGAGTTACCGGCCGACCGGCTACGGACGCTGCTGTTGGAGGGGCCGCCGGCCGGGCGGCACCTGCTCGGCTGGTGGCGATCCGTGGCACCGCTGGCCGGGCTGCTCGGCCCAGGGGGCGAGGTGGACAAGCTGACCGCCGTGGTGGTGACCGATGTGCCGGGCGGCCGGCTGGAGCAACTCTTCGACCGGCCGGTGCGGTGGCGGCCCCGCCCGGGACGGGCGATGCTCTGGGACGGCTCCGGTGAGCAGGTCCTGGTGCCCTTCGGGCAGGAGGCGTGAACTGATGAGCGAGGCCGTGCCCGCCCCCCGGTCCGGTGGTTCGACAGCCGAGGTGCACCCGGTCGAGATGGCCTGGACGGACTATGTCGCCGCTGCCCGGCAGCTCGACGGGGTACGCCGGTCCGCGGCGACCGCCGCCGGCGAGCAGGCCCGGTCGGTGGCGGCGGCCCGGGAGGAACTGACCGCGGTACGGGAACGACTGGCCGCACAGCAGTCGCGGCTGCGGGAGCGGGGCGTACCGGCGATCTCGCTGGCGCCGACGCCGCCGGAGGTCGGCGAGGCGGCCCGGTCGATGACGGCCGGACCGGCGGCGGTGCTGACCTGCCTGCGGACCGCCAGCGGCTGGGTGGACGCCGCGGACGACACGCTCGCCGCGCGCGGGCTGCCCCGGTTGGCGCGTTGGCCGGTGCGCCCCCGCAACCTGCTGGTGTACGGGCCGCTGGCGCTGGTGGTCCCGTTGGTCCAGCTGATGCTTTTCCTGATCGCCGGCACCGGCCCGGTGAGCGTCACGGCCCTGGTGGTGGGGCTGCCGATGCCGGCGGTCGCGGTCATGGTGGGCTGGCTCGCGGTGGGTCGGCTGTTCCGGCCCCGCCCGGAGGACCGGGTGGATCGGACGCCCCGGTTCGGCGCGCTGGTGTGCCTGGTCCCGGCGGTGCTGACCACCGCCGGGATCCTGCTGGCGATGCTGGCCGGCTGACGTTACCGGGGGATGATCAGCGCCATCGCCTCGGCGCGGGACTTGGCGTCGTGCTGGAGGGTGCCCCGAACCGCCGAGGTGATCGTTTTGGCGCCGGCCTTCTGGATGCCCCGCATCGCCATGCACATGTGCTCGCATTCGAGCACCACCACGACGCCGCGCGGGGCCAGCTTGCTCATCAGCAGGTCGGCGATCTGCGAGGTGAGCCGCTCCTGCACCTGGGGGCGGCGAGCGAAGACCTCGACCAGTCGGGCCAGCTTCGACAGGCCGGTGATCCGCCCGTCCGGCCCCGGGATGTAACCGATGTGCGCGCTGCCCCGGAACGGCAGCAGGTGATGCTCGCAGAGGCTCATCACGTCGATGTCCCGGACGAGCACCAGCTCTTCGTGGTTGGCCTCGAAGGTGGTGCTGAGCACCTGCGCCGGGTCGACCCGCAGACCGGCGAAGAGCTCGGCGTACGCGCGGGCGACCCGGGCCGGCGTCTGCTGGAGGCCGTCGCGTTCCGGGTCCTCGCCGACGGCGATGAGGATTTCCCGGACGGCCTTCTCGATCCGGGCCAGGTCCATGGTTTCCTCGACCGGCCGGCCGGTGAGCTTGCCGCTGATCAGGCGCGCGGCGACGTAGTCGAGGGCCTCGTCAACGTCGGGCTCGGTCGACGAGGCGGCCAGCCCCTTGTCGGGGCTGGCCGCGGCGTCCGTGTTCAGTGCGTACCGTCCGAGTTGTTCGAGGAGCCGCCGACCGAGGCGCCGTCGGCCTGGGCCTGCGCCTTCAGCGCCTCCTTCTCGGCCGGGGTGAGCACCGGCGGTTCGGTGGAGGGCTGACGCTTGCCGAAGCCGTGGTAGGGGGCCATCGGCGGGCGCTTCGCCACCCGGGCGCAGATCCGGGCCATGTCGGCGGTGGAGAGGGTTTCCTTCTCCATCAGCTCGAGCACGATGTTGTCCAGGACGTCCCGGTATTCCACCAGGATCTCCCAGGCCTCGTCGTGGGCCAGCTCGATCAACGCCCGCATCTCGCCGTCGATCTCGGCGGCCACCGTGTCCGAGTAGTCCCGCTCGTGGCCCATGCTGCGGCCGAGGAACGGCTCGTCACCGCTGGTGCCGTACTTGATCGCACCGAGCTTGGAGCTCATGCCGTACTGGGTGATCATCGCGCGGGCCAGCTGGGTGGCCTTTTCGATGTCGTTGCCGGCACCCGTGGTGGGCTCGTGGAAGACCAGCTCCTCGGCGGCCCGGCCGCCCAGCGCGTACGCCAGGGTGTCGACCATCTCGGCCCGGGTCTGGGTGTACTTGTCCTCGGTCGGCAGGACCAGGGTGTGGCCCAGCGACCGACCCCGGGACAGGATGGTCACCTTGTGCACCGGCGCGGCGTGCGGCAGCGCCCAGGCGACCAGCGCGTGCCCACCCTCGTGGTACGCGGTGATCTTCTTCTCCTGGTCGCTCATCACCCGGGTCCGGCGCTGCGGGCCGGCGATCACCCGGTCGATCGACTCCTCCAGGGAGTCGTTGGTGATCGCCCGCTGGTCCTTACGGGCGGTGAGCAGCGCGGCCTCGTTGATCACGTTGGCCAGGTCGGCACCGCTGAAGCCGGGGGTACGCCGGGCGACCGAGTCGAGGTCGACGTCGGGCGTGAACGGCTTGCCCTTGGCGTGCACCCGCAGGATGGCCTTGCGGCCCTCCATGTCGGGGGCGTCGACCGGGATCTGCCGGTCGAAGCGGCCCGGGCGCAGCAGCGCCGGGTCGAGGATGTCCGGCCGGTTGGTGGCGGCGATCAGGATGACGCCGCCCTTGGTGTCGAAGCCGTCCATCTCGACCAGGAGCTGGTTGAGGGTCTGCTCCCGCTCGTCGTGGCCGCCGCCCATGCCGGCGCCGCGGTGTCGGCCGACCGCGTCGATCTCGTCGACGAAGACGATCGCCGGCGCGTTCGACTTGGCCTGCTCGAAGAGGTCGCGGACCCGGCTGGCGCCGACACCCACGAACATCTCGACGAAGTCGGAGCCGGAGATGGAGTAGAACGGCACCCCGGCCTCACCGGCGACCGCCCGGGCGAGCAGGGTCTTACCGGTGCCGGGCGGGCCGAAGAGCAGCACACCCTTCGGGATCTTGGCGCCCAGGGCCTGGTACTTCGCCGGGTTCTGCAGGAAGTCCTTGATCTCGTGCAGCTCCTCGACGGCCTCGTCCGCCCCGGCCACGTCCGCGAAGGTGGTCTTCGGCGTGTCCTTGGTGATCATCTTCGCCTTGGACTTGCCGAAGTTGAGCACCCGGGAGCCGCCGCCCTGCATCTGCGACATGAAGAACAGCAGCAGGAGCACGAGCAGCGCGATGGGGAGCAGGTTGACCAGCAGGCTGACCCAGATACTGTCCGACGACACCTTGGTGTCGACCGGTCCAGTGATCTTGCCGGCCGCCTCGGCGTCGCGCACCTCGGTGAAGACCTGGCTGCCCGCCTCGTAGGGGAACTGGGCCTGGATCTTGTCCGTGGTGGTGTCGTCGAACTTGGCCTTGTCCTTCAGGTCAATCTGGAGCGTCTGTTCCTTGTCCTGGAAGACGACCTTCTCGATACCGCCCTTGTTGAGCTGGGCGAGCGCGACGGAAGTGTCCACCCGGTGGTAGCTAGGACCAGCGGTGAACAGTTGACTGAGTACAACGGCGCCGAGGATGACCAGGATGATCCAGACCACCGGTCGGCGGAAGAAACGCGTACGTTCCATACTGTCGTCGGGCATCGAGACGCCCGCATCCTCCTGATCGACGTCCTGATCGTCTTAATGGTGTCGCCGCCTCGGGCGGCGCCGCAGCCGCCGTGCGAGCCGGCCCCGACCCCGAGGCGCGCCAACTGCCGCGCCGCGGTCATTCGACGGTACACCGTTCGGGCCACATCTGAGCTTGCGAGCCCGGCACTTACGCGTACGGCGAACCGGGTCTCCGAGCCGGCGAGGCGAAGAGTTCCGCACCCAGCCACCCGAACGCCCGGTCACGCGCGTCGAAGGCTGGGCGTGGAAGAGTGCCTCCACGTCACCGCCCACCACCGTAGGCCGGAAGGCTGAGAGTCAGCTGTACGTCCGTCTGGCGGACCCGGCTTGGCCGGGCCGGGCGTCAGGCGCGGGCGTACACCTCGGGCTTGAGCACACCGACGTAGGGCAGCTCCCGGTATCGCTCGCCGAAGTCGAGGCCGTAGCCGACGACGAACTCGGTCGGGATGTCGAAGCCGACGTACTTGACCGGAACCTGCACCTTGACCGCGTCCGGCTTGCGGAACAGGGCGACCACCTCGACGCTGGCCGCAGAGCGGGACTCCAGGTAGCGCAGCAGCCAGGAGAGCGTCAGGCCGGAGTCGACGATGTCCTCGACGACCACCACGTGCCGGCCGGCGATGTCCCGGTCCAGGTCCTTGAGGATCCGGACCACCCCGGAGGACGTGGTGCCCTGGCCGTACGACGAGACGGCCATGAACTCCAGCTCGGCGGGCGGTCCCTGGCGGCCCAGCGCGCGGGCGAAGTCGGCCATGAACATGACCGCGCCCTTGAGCACGCAGACGAGCAGCAGACCGTCCTCGACGTGCGCGTAATCCGCCGAGACCTGCTTGGCCAGTTCCGCGGTCTTCTCGCGGATCTGCGCCTCGGAAATGATCACGTGGTCGATGTCGGCGTCGTACCAGGAGCCGTCAGCCATGCTCCTAGCCTGCCGTACGTCGGATGGCCTCCGTCGGCGGGGCCGCCCCTTTGGAGGCGGCTCGGCCGGGAATATTCGCCACAGAAGGTACAAGCCACATCAGCAGGCACGGGAAGACCAACGGCGGCCGTCGTCGGTCGGCTTCCAGTCGGCCGAGTCCCGGGTGTCCACGGTCAGGCCGACGGCGCCCGCAACGGCGAGGACGAGCAGGAAGAGCAGGAGCAGCAGGGTAGTCATGGCGGCGCTCGCTTTCACATGATTGGTGTCGGTTTCGCCGCCGGTGCGCACCGGATGTAACCAGTCTGCGTCGCAGCGCACCGCCCGAACAGTGGCAGGATTGCCAGAGGTCATCGATTTCCTGCCACCCGGCGGGTTACCCTCGTCACATGCTCCGATCCGTGGCCGTCATCGCGCTGGACGAGGTCGCCGCGTTCGAACTCGGCGTCCTCGCCGAGGTGTTCGGCACCGACCGGACGGCTGACGGTTTTCCCGGCTACCGCTTCGACCTGTGCACGACGGACGGTCGACCGGTCCGCAGCCGGTCCGGGTTCCTCCTCACCCCCCACGCCGACCTGGCCCCGGTCGAGGAGGCGGACCTGGTGGCCGTGCCGGCGCACACCCCGGGGGCACCCGTCCCCGCGCCGGTCCTGGAGGCCCTGCGCCGCGCCGCCGACCGGGAAGCCTGGGTGTTGAGCGTCTGCTCGGGCGCGTTCGTGCTCGGCGCGGCGGGCCTGCTGGACGGGCGGAACTGCACCACCCACTGGCGGCACGTCGACGACCTGCAACGGCGGTACCCGGCGGCCCGGGTCCGGTGCGACTCGCTCTACGTGGCGGACGGGCGGCTGCTGACCAGCGCCGGCACCGCCGCCGGGATCGACGCCTGCCTGCACCTGGTCCGCCAGGAGCACGGCTCGACGACGGCCACCCGGTTGGCCCGGCGGATGGTCGTACCGCCGCACCGTGACGGCGGCCAGTCGCAGTACGTTGAGACACCGATCCCGAAGACGCCGGAGGCACCCACCCTGGCACCGGTGCTGGCCTGGCTGATGGGCCACCTGGACCGGACGGTGACCGTGGACGAGTTGGCCGCCCGGGCCGGGATGGCCCCGCGTACCTTCGCCCGCCGGTTCCGCGCCGAGACCGGCACCACCCCGCACGGCTGGCTGACCAACCAGCGGGTGCTGCTGGCCCGGCGGCTGCTGGAAGAGACCGGGCTGAGCGTGGAGAGCATCGCCGACCATGCCGGCTTCGGCGACGCGGCGGCGCTGCGGCACCACTTCACCCGCCGGGTCGGCACCACCCCGCACGCCTACCGGGCCACCTTCCGGGACCGGGTCGAGGCCTGACCGCCAGCCGGCACCGCGCCGCCGGGGCCGGCGGGCATCAGGCCGTGGCGGTCAGGCGGGCGTCGCGGCGGGCCACCGGCAGCCCGCCGGGCAGGTGCACGGCACCCTGCCCGTGCCAGTCGGTGACCAGGGCGTCCAGCGCGGCCACGTGCCGGTACGACAGGGCGGCCGGTGGCGCGCCGAGCTCCCGCGCCCAGGCGTGCAGCACCCGCGTACGGACCGCCGCCGGCAGCGCGGCCAGCGCCTCGACCGCGAGCCCACCCCCGGCGGCCCGCACCTCGGCGAGCGCGACGGCGGCCAGGTCGTCGAGGGCGGCGGTGTCGGCCGCGAGCAGGCGGGCCGTCCGGGCCAGGTTGTCCACCACACCGGGGCCGAGCGCGTCGACCAGGGTCGGCAGCAGGTCGGCGCGGACCCGGGACCGGGCGTACGCCGGGTCAACGTTGTGCGGGTCTTCCCAGCAGGTCAGGCCGAGCGCTGCGCACGCCTTACGGGTGTCCTCCCGGGCGACGTCAAGCAGCGGCCGTAGCAGCGGCACCCCGGCCAGCTCGCGGCGCTCCGGCATACCGGCCAACCCGTGCGGGCCGGCACCCCGGGCGAGCGCGAGCAGCACGGTCTCGGCCTGGTCGTCGCGGGTGTGGCCCAGCAGCACCGCGGCGGCGGCGTGTCGCCGGGCGGCGTCGACCAGCGCCTCGTAGCGGGCCTCCCGGGCAGCCGCCTCCGGGCCGCCGGTACGCCCGACCCGCACGGGCACCGCCTCGACCGGGTCCAGGCCCTGCTCGCGCGCCCAGTCGGCGACCGCCTCGGCGCGCTTGGCCGAGCCGGGTTGCAGGCCGTGGTCGACGGTCACCAGGCCGGCGCGCCGGCCAAGGCGGGGTGCCACGAAGGCGGTCGCGGCGGCCAGCGCCAGCGAGTCGGCGCCCCCGGAACAGGCCACCAGCACCGGGCCCACCCCGGGCAGCCCGGTCAACGCCCGGCGTACGGCGACACGGACGGCGGCGACCGGTGGGGCGAGCGCGGCCACGGCAACCGGCGGCTTCAGTCGACGGCCGGGGTGGTGCGAGCCGGCCCCCCGTGCACCCGGGCCACCCAGGCGTCCGGGTCACTCAACTCGTCCAGCCGGGGCAGGGTCAGCGGCGAACCGAAGATCTTGTTGAAGCCCGCCATGCCGACCCGGTCGACCACACCGTGCACGAACTTGCGGCCCTCGGCGTACTGGCGCATCTTGACCTCGACGCCGAGCAGCCGGCGGATCGCCTTCTCCAACGGGTTGCCGGACTCCCGGCGGCGGTTGAACGCCGCCCGGATCGACTCGACGCTGGGGATCACCTGCGGGCCGACGCCATCCATCACGAACTCGGCGTGCCCCTCCAGCAGGGTCATCAGCGCGGTGAGCCGGTCGAGCACGGCCCGCTGCGCCGGGGTCTGCACGATGTCCAGCACGCTGGCCCGGCTGTCCGGATCCTTCACCACGTCCGACAGGGTGGCGACCCCGCGCCGCAGCCGCTCCAGCAGGTGCTCGCCCCCCTGCGCGGCGTCCACGAACGCCTGCACCTCGCTGAGGAAGTAGGCCCGCATCCACGGCACGGCGGTGAACTGGGTCCGGTGGGTCACCTCGTGCAGGCACACCCAGAGCCGGAAGTCCCGAGGGTCGGCCTGCAGCTTCCGCTCCACCTCGACGATGTTCGGCGCGACCAGCAGCAGCTGGCCGGGATCACCGGCGAAGACCTCGTACTGGCCGAGGACCCGGCCGGAGAGGTATGCCAGCACGGTGCCGGCCTGCACTCCGGTGAGGCGGGAACCGATCGCCTCGGTCAGCGGCCCGGGACGCTTGTCGCCGGAGAGGCGGTTCACCAGCGGGCCGATCACCTCGCGCAGGCCGTCGATGTTGGCGGCGGCCCAGTCCCGGCGGTCCACCACGCGTACCGGCGGGTGGGTGACCTGGGCACGCAGGCCGGTGTAGTCGGCGACGTGCCCGGCCGCTTCCTCGGTCAGCCGCCGCAGCTCGCCGACCACCTCGGTGGCCTCCGCGTACGACACCCGAGGGCCCGACTTGCCCAGCGCCCCCGCGGTCGCGGCGGCCAGATCCCAGTCCACGAACTGCGCCATGAACCCACCGTACCCGCGCCGCGACACCCCCACCCCGGCTCGCGCCGGGCGATCGACGCCGCTCGCCCCGGGCCGGGACGGGTCAGCGGCAGCCGCAGCCGGCCAGCGCGGAGCTGATCCGGTCGAGCGCCTCCCGGGTGTCGTCGAGGGTGTCCGGCGCCCGGTCGGTGAGGACGGCGAAGGTGAGCAGCCGGCCGTCGGCGGTGGTGACCAGCCCGGCGATCGCGTTGACCCCGCTCAGCGTGCCGGTCTTGGCCCGGACCACGCCGGCGCCGGCCATCGTCGCCGCCTTCTGGTAGCGGGAGTCCAGGGTGCCGGACCAACCGCCGACCGGCAGGCCACCGAAGATCGCCGTCAGCTCCGGGTGGCTGCCGTTGCCGGCGAGAATCATCAGGTCGGTGAGCAGGGACGGGCTGATCCGGTTGGTCCGGGACAGCCCGCTGCCGTCGGCCAGGCTGATCTCGTCGGCCGGCAGGCCCAGCTCGCCGAGCACCTGGCCGGTGGCGGCCGCGCCGCCGGTGAACGAGGCCGGCTTGCCCTTGGTCACCGCCACCTGCCGGGCCAGGTACTCGGCGATGACGTTGTCGCTGTCGCTGATCATGATGTCGACCAGCCGGGCCATCGGCAGTGACTCGACCTTGCCCAGCTCGGTGCCGGGCGCCGGCGCCGAGCCGGCCGAGGCGCCGGCCGCCTCGGGCGCGGTGCCCCGCTTCACCTCGGCGGCCCCCCCGGAGAGCCCGAGCAGCTTCGCGAACTGCTGGCCGGCGGTCAGGTCCGGCTGCGGGACCCGTTCGGCGGCGCCGTGGGTGGCGTCGAAGTTCTTCCGGGCCGCCACCGGGTCCCGCCGCCCGGCGTCGGTGGTCAACCCGGTGATCGCCGCGCCGTAGCCGCCGGTGGGGATGTCGGAGTCCCAGCCGGGTTCGTACACCGGGCCGGAGAACAGGGACGAGTCGACGGTGACCTTCGTCGGCGCGGTGCCGCCGAGCGCCTTGCGTACCTGGCCGGCCAGATCGTCGAGCCGGGCCGCGCCGGGGTAGAAGCCGTTCTTGTCCACGGCGAGGGTCGGGTCGCCACCGCCGACGAGGACCACCTCGCCGGGGGCCGCGCCGGCCACCGCCCGGGTGGGAATCCGGTACGCCGGACCCCGGGCGGCCAGCACGGCCACTCCGGTCGCCAGCTTGGTCACCGAGGCGGGCACGGTGGGGTCGTCCTGCCCGTGGCCGTACAGCTCCTTGCCGGTGGTCACGTCGGCCACCGACACGTTCACCCGGTCGCCGAGCGCGGCGGCGCGGACCAGCGACTCGAGCGCGGCACGCACCCCCTCGGGCGTCGGCAGCGGCGCGTTGGCGTCGGCGCCGGCGAGCACGGCCGGCGGGGCGGGCTCGGCCGGCTCGGCGTTCAACTTCGGCCCGCCACCCAGCCAGCCGGCGACCGGGCCGGGGCGGAACACGGCCAGCCCGACGGTGGCCAGGGCGACGACCAGCACGGCCGACAGCACCGCCGTCAGCCGGAGGCGCCGGCGCGGTGGCGGCGGGGGTGGAGGCGGGGCGCTCCCGGAGGGCGGGACGGGTGGGCTCACGGGTATCCCGCCGGGCGCGTCGTGGACCGGCCAGCTCACCGGGGCGGCCGGACCCGGGCCGTACCACCCCGGGTCGGCGCCGTGGGCCCGTGGATCGGCCCGGCCCGCCGGCTCCGGGCCGTGACCCCGCGGGTCGACGCGGCCGACGGGGGCGGAGCCGTACATCCGAGGGTCGACACGACCCACCGGATCGGCACCGTACGTCCGAGAATCGTCCCGGCCTGCCGGGTGGGCACCGTACGTCCGGGGATCGGCGCCGTACGTTCGGGAATCGTCCCGACCCGCCGGGTAGGCACCGTAGGTCCGAGGATCGGCACCGTAAGTCCGGGAATCGACGCGAGGCGCCGGATCGGCACCGTACGCCCGGGGATCGACACGACCCGCCGGGTCAGCACCGTACGCCCGGGGATCGACACGGCCAACGGGGACGGAGCCGGTCGGCCGGCCCGGAACGCGCGGAAGATGCGCGTTCGGGACCGATACGCGCCCGGTGGCACCATCGGGACCGGAAGCGCCGGACCTGCGTCCGTCAACCCTCTCGGGGCGGTAGTGTGAATCTTCCCTCCCCACGACCCCCTCCTCCCCGGTTCGAAAGCACCTTGGGTGACACTACTTCGGTCCGAACACTATGCGGCGGCCGGAGTCGGCGGGGGTGATTCCCCTTGGCCGGGAGCGGCGGCACTGGTTTCCGTTAGCCAGCGTGGGCAAACGAGGGAGCGTGGGAGATGGATTTCGACGTCACGGTTGAGATCCCGAAAGGTCACCGCAACAAGTACGAGGTGGACCACGCGACCGGCCGGATCCGGCTGGACCGCACCCTCTTCACCTCCACGCAGTACCCGGCCGACTACGGCTTCATCGAGGGCACCCTCGGCGAGGACGGCGACCCGCTGGACGCGCTGGTGCTGGTCCCCGAGCCCACCTTCCCGGGCTGCCTGATCCGCTGCCGCACCATCGGCATGTTCCGGATGACCGACGAAAAGGGCGGCGACGACAAGGTCCTCTGCGTCCCCTACGAGGACCCGCGCCAGGAGCACCTGCGCGACATTCACCACTTGGGCGAGTTCGACCGGCTGGAGATCCAGCACTTCTTCGAGGTGTACAAGGACCTGGAGCCCGGCAAGTCGGTCGAGGGCGCGACCTGGGTGGGCCGCACCGAGGCCGAGGCCGAGATCCAGGCCTCGTACCAGCGCGCCCGGGAGGCCGCCGAGCGCGGCGAGCACTGATCTTCGACATCGACGGGCCCGGGCCGCTCCACCGAGCGGCCCGGGCCCGCGCGTAGGCCCTGGTCAGCCGAGCAGCCCGCGGGCCCGGTCGTAGAGGTCCAGCACCGCGCAGGCCACCGGCACCACGGAGACCACCAGCGCGGTGTCGGCCAGGTCGGCCAGCCGCCCGACGTACGGGGAGACCGGCCGCCGGGCGTACGTGGCGCCGGCCGTGACGGCGAGCACGGCCACGACGAACCCGCCGACGGCCAGGGCGAGCCGGCCGCCCGAACCGGCGTGACCGACGAGTACCGCGCCGAGCAGCGCGTACCCGGCCAGGCCGGCCGCAACGCTGGGCATCCGGTGGCGTACCGCCACGAACAGCCGGGAGCGCAGCAGCAGCACCGCGCAGCCGACCGCCGCCAGCAGCCGACCGGCCCACCCGCTGGCCGTGGCCAGCACCGCAGTGGCGGCGACCGCGAGCAGGGCGTGCCCGAGCAGCATCCCGGTGAGCATCTCCTCGGTCCGGGCCACCGCCGCGTGCACCCGGCCCCGGTCGGGCAGGTCGCGGACGCTGTCGGGCCCGCCGGCCGGGGTGGCGGCGGGCAGAGTGATCGGCGGCAGCGGCACCTTGCCGAGCCGGATGGCCAGCAGCGGCAGCCCGCCCAGCGCGAAGACCAGCACGCAGAGCAGCACCGCCGCGGTGCCCGCCGCGTCGAGCGGAAGCCCGCCGAGGGCGGCGAGGCCGCCGGCCGCCCCGGCGGTGGCGCCGGCCACGAAGACCCGGGACCGGCTCGCCACCCCGAGCAGGCCCAGCACCGACGCCAGCAGCAGCGCCACCGAGCCGACCAGCAGTTCGGGCGCACCCACCCAGGGCAGCGGCCCGAATGAGCTGACCGGGTCGCCGGAGCCGACCGCGAGCGCGCCGGCCGCAGCGGCGTACGGCAGGGCGTACCCGCCGAGGGTGGTGCCGGCCGGCCCGTCCCCGTACGCCCGGGAGGCGACGGTGGCGGCGAGCAGGAGGAGCAGGGCCACCGCGGTGGCGACCGGCCAGCCGGCCTGGTGCCCGGGACCGGCGGACAGCACGGCGAGGAGCCCCACGGCGAGCGGCACGCCCGCCCCGGCCAGGGTGGCCACTCGGGTGGCTGCGGGCGACCAGGCGGCGCCCCGGCGCCGGGCCCCGTCGGCGATCGCCTCGACCACGTCGTCGTACTCCAGCTCGGGCCACTGCGCGCGGGCCGGGACGAGGTGCAGCACCTCGCCGTCGCGTACGCCCTGGGGCAGCAGCGCCTGCGCGGTGGCCAGCACCGCGCCGTCGGTGCGGCGCAGCACCCAACCCCCGTGCCGTTCACCGTCGTCGGCCAGGCCCTCCCCGGCGTGTCGAAGCACCTCGGGCAGCAGCTCGGCCAGGGGAACCTGCTCCGGCAGGACCACGTCCACCCGCCGCTGCGGGGCACTGATCGTGAGCCGGGCAAGTCCGGTCGTCATCGGCGTCTCTCCATATCGAACGAGAACGGTGGCTGACGGACGACAGGACTTTACCTACCATGAGCCAGTCTCGGGTTACCGAGAGCCACCTCGGGGAGGGCGCAGTGTCCACTGTCGTCATCAAGCGACCGCCGCGCCGGCCGGCTCCGGAGATCCCGGCCGGCGAGCTGCCCGTCGAGGCGCCGCCGGAGATCCCCGTCGGCGTCGGCGGTCGCTGGCAGCAGGCGCTGATGGTGCTGCCCATGCTCGGCGGCTCGGTGGCGATGGCGATGATGTTCGGTCGCGGCGGCGGCGCCTACTCGTACGTGGTGGGTGGCATGTTCGGCCTCTCCTCGCTGGCGATGCTGGTGACCTCCTGGGGCAGCGCCGGCCCGAAGAAGTCGGAGATGAGGGCCGCCCGCCGGGAGTACCTGCGCCACCTGACGACCCTGCGACGCCGGGTGCGGGAGACCGTCGCGGCGCAGCGGGCCGGGCTCTACTACCGGCACCCCGATCCCGGGCGGCTCTGGTCGACGGTGGACAGCCACCGGGTGTGGGAGCGCCGGCCGGTCGACCCGGACTTCGCCGTGGTCCGGGTGGGGCTCGGGCCGCAGACGCTGGCCACCCCGCTGGCGCCGCCGGTCACCCGGCCGCTGGAGGAGTTGGAACCGATGACCGCGGGGGCGCTGCGGCGCTTCCTCGACGCGTACTCGGTGGTGCCGGACCTGCCGGTGGCGCTCTCGCTGCGCAGCTTCGCCCGGGTCTTCCTGCGCGGCCTGGTGCGACAACTCCAGCTCGGCGCGCCTGACGCCGCGCAGCGACCTGGCGCCGGTTCGCCGGCCGCGCAGGCGCTGACCCGGGCGATGCTCACCCAGCTCGCCGTCTTTCATGCCCCCGACGAGCTGCTGATCGCGGTCTGCGCGGGGCCGGAGCGGCGGACGCTCTGGGAGTGGGTCAAGTGGCTGCCGCACGCCCACCACCCGAGCCGCACCGACGCGCTCGGTCCGGTCCGGCTGGTCACCAGCTCCGCCGCCGAGCTGGAACGACTCCTCGACGAGGTGCTGGCCAGCCGGTCCCGGTTCAGCCCCGCCGGCCCGGCCACCGATGGCCCGCACGTGGTGGTGGTCCTCGACGGGGGCGACCTGACCGGGGCCACCGGCCTGGTCGGCGACGGTGGCATCGACGCGGTCACCGTCCTCGACCTGGACACCCCGCCGCCCCGCCTGCTCGACCGGTACGCCCTCCTGCTCGACCTGGCCGACGGCCGGCTGCGGTCGCACTCCGCCGAGGGTTCCGCCGAGGTGGGCACCGCCGACGGACTGGACCTCGCCGACGCCGAGGCGGTCGCCCGCCGGCTCGCCCCGCTGCGGCTCGCCGGCACGGTACGCGGACCCGACGCCCCGCCCGGCGCCGAGCCGGGCCTGCCCGAGCTGCTCGGCATCGGCGACCCGGAGAGCTTCACCGCGGAGCAGGGCTGGGCGCCCCGGGCCGGCCGGGACCGGCTGCGGGTGCCGATCGGGGTGGGCGCCGACGGGGGCGCGATCGAGCTGGACCTCAAGGAGTCGGCGCAGGACGGGATGGGTCCGCACGGCCTGCTCATCGGCGCGACCGGCTCCGGCAAGTCGGAGCTGCTGCGTACCCTGGTGCTGGGGCTGGCCGCCACGCACAGCTCGGAGCAGCTCAACTTCGTTCTGGTCGACTTCAAGGGCGGCGCCACCTTCGCGCCGTTCGAACGGCTGCCGCACACCGCTGCGGTGATCACCAACCTGGCCGACGCGCTGCCCCTGGTCGACCGGATGGTCGACGCGATCAACGGCGAGCTGATGCGCCGGCAGGAGCTGCTGCGCCGGGCCGGCAACTTCGCCAGCCTGCGCGACTACGAGCGCGCCCGGGCCACCGGCACCCCGCTGGCCCCGCTGCCGTCGCTGCTGCTGATCTGCGACGAGTTCTCCGAACTCCTCTCCGCCAAGCCGGACTTCATCGACCTGTTCGTCCAGATCGGCCGGTTGGGCCGGTCGCTCGGCGTGCACCTGCTGCTGGCGAGCCAGCGGCTGGAAGAGGGACGCCTCCGGGGACTCGATACCCACCTGTCGTACCGGATCGGGTTGCGGACCTTCTCGGCGCTGGAGTCGCGGACGGTGCTCGGGGTGCCGGACGCGTACGAGCTGCCCCGCACCCCCGGCCACGGCTACCTGCGCGCGGGCACCGACCCGCTGGCCCGGTTCAAGGCCGCGTACGTCTCGGCGCGGCACGTCGTCGCGGCGGCCCGGCGGGCGGGGCCGACACGGGTAGGGCCAGGCTGCTGACCTTCACCACCCATTTCGTGCCGGTGCCCGAGCCGGCCGCCCCGGCCACGCCGCCCGCCGCGGAGGAGGCCGCCGAGAGCCTGCTCGACCTGCTCGTCGGGCGGCTCGCCGGGCAGGGGCCGCCGGCGCACCAGGTGTGGCTGCCACCGCTGGACACCGCTCCCACCCTCGACGAACTGCTCGGCCCGATCGGGGTCGACCCGGTACGCGGGCTCACCGTCGGCAACCCGGAGCTGCACGGTGCCCTTCAGGTGCCGGTGGCCGTGGTGGACAAGCCGTTCGAGCAGCGCCGGGACCTGTTGTGGCTGGCCCTGGACGGGGCGGCCGGCCACGTGGCGGTGGTGGGCACCACGCGCAGCGGCCGGTCCACCGCGCTGCGCACGCTGATCTGTGCGCTGGCGCTCACCCACACGCCGGCCGAGGCGCAGGTCTACTGCCTCGACTTCGGCGGCGGGACCCTCGCCGCGCTGCGCGACCTGCCACATGTCGGCGGCGTGAGCGGGCGCGCCGACGACACCGCGGTACGCCGGACCGTCGGGGAGATCGCCACCCTGCTGGCCGAGCGGGAGCGACGCTTCGCCGAGGCGGGCGTGGAGTCGATGGCGGCCTGGCGACGGCGGCGGGCCGCGGCGCTGGCCGGCGGACAGCCCGGCGTCGACCCGTTCGGCGACGTGTTTCTGGTGATCGACGGCTGGAACAGCCTGCGCGGCGACTACGAGGACCTGGAACCGCTGGTCACCGAACTGGCCACCCGGGGCCTGGCGTACGGGGTGCACGTGGTGGCGAGCGCGCTGCGCTGGTCGGACTTCCGGCCGGCGATCCGGGACCTCTTCGGCTCCCGTCTCGAACTGCGTCTCGGCGACCCGGCCGACTCGGTGGTGGTCAAGCGCGCGATCGCGGCGACCGTGCCGGAGAAACGGCCCGGACGCGGAATCACCGCCGACGAGCTGCATTTCCTCACCGCCGAGCCCCGGGTCACCGGCCTGGGCGGTGAGGCCGCGGACCTGGTCAAGGCGGCCGGGGCGTGGTCCGGCCCGCCGGCGCCCCGGGTGCGGCTGCTCCCGCCGGTGCTGCCGTACACCGCGCTGGACCAGACCGCCACCAGCGGGCTGGCCATCCCGGTCGGGGTGGCCGAGGCGGATCTGCGCCCGGTGGTGCTGGACTTCGCCACCGAGCCGAACTTCGTGGTCTTCGGCGACGCCGAGTGTGGCAAGTCGTCGTTCCTGCGTGCGCTGGCCACCTCGATCGTCGGCCGGTTCACCCCCGAGCAGGCGCGGGTGATGCTGGTGGACTACCGGCGCAGCCTGATGGGGACGATCGAGACGCCGCACCTGATCGGGTACGGCACCGCGGCGCCGCACACCACGGAGCTGGTCGAGTCGGCGGCCGGCTATCTGCAGGGGCGGATCCCAGGACCGGAGGTCACCCCGGCCGAGCTGCGCAGCCGGTCATGGTGGACCGGCCCGGAGCTGTTCGTGCTGGTCGACGACTACGACCTGGTGGCCGGCGGGCCGACGAACCCGCTGCGCGCGTTGGAGGAGCACCTGCCGCACGCCCGGGACGTCGGCCTGCACCTGGTGCTGGCCCGCCGCACCGGCGGGGCCGGCCGGACCTCGTACGAGCCGATCATCCAGCGGCTGCGGGAACTCTCCACTCCCGGCCTGGTGATGTCCGGCGGCCCGGAGGAGGGACCGCTCGTCGGCCAGGTGAAGGCGGGTCCGCTGCCGCCCGGCCGGGGCCGGCTGGTCACCCGCCGGGAGGGCGTACGCCTGGTGCAACTGGCCCATCTGCCGCCCGGCTGAACGCTTCGCCGACTTGCACCGTGACATACGGGAAAACCGGTAATCTCCGAGCAGCATGTTTCGGTCGCGATGAAATGGCTGGGGACTGTGACCAGGGATCGGCAGGGAGCCTCGACCGCGGTCCGGCGATTCGCCGGTCGCGCGCTGCTCGGCGTGACGGCCGTCGTCGCCACCGTGGCCGGTCCGCTGGCCCCGCCCGCGCACGGGGCCCCGCGCCCGTACACCGTTTCGGCTCGTCCGGTCGCCACGGCACTGCCGGCCTGGCTGGCCCGCGTGGACACGACCGTGCGGGTGGACCAGGTCCGCGACGAGCAGTGGCAGCTCGAAGAGCTGCGGGCGAAGACCGCATGGCGTACGTCGACCGGGCGTGGCGTGGTGGTCGCGGTGATCGATTCCGGGGTGGACGGTTCCCACCCGGACCTCGCCGGCCAAGTGCTGCCCGGCATCGACCTGGTCTCCCCCGACGGCGCCGACGGGCCGGACCCGGTGGGGCACGGCACCACGGTCGCAGGTCTGATCGCTGGGCGCGCCGACGACGACCGCGGGGTGGTGGGGCTGGCGCCGGACGCCCGGATCCTTCCGGTCCGGGTGCTCGACGACGAGAACCGCTACGACGACGCGATGATCGTCGCCAAGGGGGTGCGCTGGGCGGTCGACAACGGCGCCCAGGTAATCAACCTGTCGCTCGGCGGCAGCGGGGACAGCCCGGCCCTGGCCGCGGCCCTGGACTACGCCTTCGCCCGGAACGTCGTCGTGGTCGCCTGCACCGGCAACCTGGCCACCTCGAACAGCCCCCGGGTCTGGTACCCGGCCCGCGAGCCGGGCGTGGTCGCCGTCGCCGGCCTGGAACGTGACACCCAGAACCTCTGGTCCGGTTCGATCACCGGTTCCGAGACCGTGCTCACCGCGCCGGCCACCGCGCTGTACGGGGCCCGCCCGCCCGCCGGTTACTGGCGGGTCCAGGGGACCAGCTTCGCGGCTCCGCTGGTCGCCGCGACCGCCGCTCTCATCCGGGCCCGCTACCCGCAGATGTCCGCCGGCGACGTCATCAACCGGATGATCAGCACCGCCCGGCATCTCGGCTCCCCCGGCCGGAACGACCGGTTCGGCTACGGCATGGTGGACCCGGTGGCCGCACTGACCACGGACGTGCCGCCGGTGGGGCGTAACCCGCTCGACGACAACGACTCCCCCGGCGTGGTGGGCTTCGGTCCGGCACCCGGCTCGGGCCGGGACGCCTCGGACACCGCCGGGCCGGGGGTCGACCCGTTCGCCCTCGCCCCTTCGCGGCAGCCGGACCGGTGGTCGGCCCGTCCGGCTGGCCAGGTCACCGACCCGGCGCCGAAGCAGCTCTGGGCCGGCCTGGCGCTGTTCGTCGCCCTGGTCACCGGTGCCGCGTTGGTGGTCCGCCGGTTCCGGCAGGCCCGCCGCTGACCCGGCACCGGGCTGATCGGACGCTGGGCTTCCGCGGTTCGCGCACCGCCATAGTGGCGCTCCCGCTGCTCGTGTCGTTCGCCCTGCTGACGCTGCTGGTGCTGGCCGCCTGGCCGCCGCTGTACCGGCTGGACGCCGCGGTGACCGACGCACTGCACCGGTACGCCCTCGACCACCCGGCCTGGGTCCGGCTGATGGCTCTCTGGAGCGACGTCTTCGCGCCCGGCCCGCTGCGGATCGTCGCCGGGGCGGTGGCCGCCTGGCTGCTGCTGCGCCGGCCGGCCTTCATTCGGTCCGGAGCGCCGTCCAGCGCCGCCGAATCATGGCCGCCGGCGCTCTGGGTGGTCACCACGATGACCGTCGGCGGCCTGCTCGGCGCGCTGGTCAAGGTGCTGGTCGGCCGGCACCGGCCGGAGCTGCTGGACCCGGTGGCCCGGGCATCGGGGTTCGCCTTCCCGTCCGGGCACGCGCTCAACGCCACCTTGGCCGCCGGCGTCCTGCTGCTGGTCTTCCTGCCGTTCGTCCGGGACCGACGGCCGCTGCGCTGGGCGCTGTGGACCGGGGCGGTGCTGGTCCCGGTGGTGACCGGGCTGAGCCGGGTCGCGCTGGGCGTGCACTGGACCAGCGACGTGGTCGGTGGTTGGCTGCTCGGGCTGGCGGTGCTCGCCGCGACGACGGCCGCCTTCGGTGGCTGGCAGGCCCGGACCGGTCGCCGGCCTCCGCGTCTCGTCCGCGAGGGCGTCGAGCCGGAGCTGGCCGAGCCGAACCCGGAGGGCACGCCGACGTAGTCCACTACTCGCGAACCGGCGCCGCCGGGCCGCTCAGGTGCAGTCGCCGGTGCCGACCGCCCGGGTACGCTCCGCGCCCGTGAGGGCCACCGGCCGGGCCTCGGCGGCGGTCACCGCGAAACCGGTGTTCGGGTCGTCGGCCGCCGCAGCGAAGATCACCCCGAGCACGAGCCCGTTCGCGGAGACCAGCGGGCCGCCCGAGTTGCCGCTGCGGACCAGCGCCCGGATCGTGTAGATCTCCCGGGTCACGTCGCCCGAGGCGTAGATGTCCGGCCCGGTGATCCGGTCGACGTCCCGGATCCGGGCCGGGCGGGCGTCGTACGGGCCGTCGAGGGGGTAGCCCAGCACGATGGCGTCCGCCCCGGTGCCGGCCTGGCCGGCGGCGAAGCGCAGGGACGGCCCGGGCAGCCCCGGCACGTACAGCACGGCCAGGTCCCGCTGTGGGTCGTAGACGACCACCTCGCCGTCGTACCGCTGGCCGCGCAGCTCCACCGCCACCGTACGGGTGCCCGCCACCACGTGCGCGTTGGTCATCACCCGGTCGTCGGCGTACACGAAGCCGGAGCCCTCGATGCGGCGGGCGCAGCTCGGCGCGGAGCCCAGCACCTTCACCACCGACCGCTGGCTGTTCGCCACCACCTGCGAGCCCTCCAGCGCCGGGTCGGGCGGGGAGACCTGGCGGGCGCGGGTCGGCGAGAGTTTGCCGAAGACGTCCGGGAAGCCGTTGGTGTCGACCGTGTCGCGCAGCGCGGTGGAAAGCTGCTGCGCCTTGTCCGGCAGGATCCGGTCGATCACGGTGAGCAGGGCGCTGTTGCGCACCGAGGAGGCCACCCAGGGCACCGACGACGAACCCAGTGGCACCGCGACCAGCCAGACCACCAGCATGACCGCAAGGACCGAGACGAGCGCGCCGCCGATGTCGTCCAGCCGCTTGACCAGGTCGTTGGTGATGGTCTGGCGCAGGTGCGAGCCGACCCAGCCGGCCAGCGCCTGCCCCAGCACGGCAATCCCGAAGATCGCCACTAGGGAGATCAACACCCGGATCCCACTGTCGGCGAACTGCCGGGCGACCAGCGGGCCGACCTGGAGGCCGACCAACACGCCCAGGAAGAACCCGGAGAGCGACAGCGCCCCGATGGCGAAACCCTGGCGGTACCCGCTGATCGCGAACACGAGCATGAGCAGGAGCAGTACGAGATCCACGACGGACACCCGTCAAGGGTACGGGCCCCGGGCGCGGCGTGGTCCACCGCTCACAGAACGTGATCTTCAGATCAACGAACGGCGCTCTCGTCGACCGCGTCGGTGCCGGCCGAGGGTGCCGGGGCGGCCCCGGTCGGCGGCAGCTCCACCACCCGGGAGCGCGGCCACGGCCGGGCCCAGCCCCCCATCTCCAGCAGGGTGTTGAGCACCCCGGCGGTGAAGCCCCAGACCAGCATGCCGCGCACCGAGAAGGCCGGGCCGATCCAGCCGCTCGGATGGCGTACCCGCATCCGGTTCTCCGGGTCGACCAGCTCGCTGACGGGCAGCCGGGCGACGTGCGCCACCTCGGCCGGTTCGCACGGACGCACCGGGTGCGGGGCGTGCCACCAAGCGAGCACCGGGGTGACCACGAAGTCGCTGACCGGGATCCACAGCTTCGGCAGTTCGGCGAGCACGGTGACGCTGGCCGGGTCGAGCCCGACCTCCTCGTTCGCCTCCCGCAGGGCGGTGGCGCTAGCGTCGGCGTCCTCCGGGTCGGCCGCGCCGCCGGGAAAGGCCGGCTGCCCGGCGTGGTTGCGCAGCGTGGCGGCGCGCTGCAGGAGCAGCACGTCCGGGCCGGCCTCCGCCGCCTCGCCGAGCAGCACCAGCACCGCGCTCTCCCGGCCGCCGCTTTCCGGGGTGGTGAGCCGGGTGAAGTCCTCGGCGCGGGCGGTGCCGAGCCGGCCGAGCAGCGGGTCCAGCCAGGCCGGCGGCTGCCGGGTCACGATCCCTGCTCCGTCCGCACCTCCACGCCGAGGTGCTCCCGGACCAGGTCGGCGAGGCGGGCGTCGTCCAGCGCGCCGGTCGCGTCGGTGTGCCGGATCCGGCCGTCCGCGTCCACGAGCACGGTCAGCGGAAAGGCCTTGCGTTCGAGCGCCTGCTCGAACGCATCTCCCTGGTCGACGAGCATGGGGAAGCGGATACCGAAGTCCTCGCCGAGGGACTGGGCCGAGTCGCGGCTGTCCCCGCTGTTCACCCCGATCACCTGGAACCGGCCGGCGGCCAACTCGCTGAGCCGCTGGAAGGCGGGCAGTTCCTTGCGGCAGGGCGGGCACCAGGACGCCCAGACGTTGATCACCGCAGGGCCCTTGATGTCGCGCAGCGCGACCGGAGCCCCGCCGGTGAAGCAGGGCAGGGCCAGCTCAGGCAGCGGCTTCCTCGGGCTGGCGTCGGGTGCCGGGACGGCCGAGGCCGGCACGGCGGTCAGCGTGGCGCAGTCGGCGAACGGCGAGGGGCGCTCCGGCCGGGCGGCCGGGGCCGGGCCCGTCGGCTGCTCGGCGGTGGCGGTGCAGCCGGCGATCGCCAGCAGCGGAACGAGGAGGTACGAGAGCCGCCGGTTCACGGCACCTCCGCCGCGACCGCCTGCTGCGGCACCAGATCCGGGTCGATGCCGACCGCCACCGCGAGGTCCCGGGCGCGCGGCCCCTTCAGCAGCTTGGCCGCCAGCGCCGGATCGGTCGGCCCGGTCCCGTACGACGGGCAGAGCTTCACCAGTGTGCAGGCGCCGCAGGCGGGCTTGCGGGCGTGGCAGACCCGCCGCCCGTGGAAGATGATCCGGTGCGACAGCATCGTCCAGTCGCGCTTCGGGAACAGCGCGCCGACGGCATGCTCGATCTTGACCGGGTCGGTCTCGGGGGTCAGCTTCCACCGGTGCACCAGCCGCTGGAAGTGGGTGTCGACGGTGATGCCGGGGACCCCGAAGGCGTTGCCGAGGATCACGTTGGCGGTCTTGCGACCGATGCCGGGGAGGGTGACCAGGTCGGTCAGCCGGCCCGGGACCTCCCCGTCGTACCGTTCGCAGAGCGCGCGGCCAAGGTTGATCAGCGAGCTGGTCTTGTTGCGGTAGAACCCGGTGGGCCGGATCAGCTCCTCCAGCTCGGCGCGGTCCGCCCCCGCGTAGTCGGCGGCGGTGCGGTAGCGGGCGAAGAGCTTCGGGGTGACCTCGTTGACCTTCTTGTCGGTGCACTGCGCCGACAGGATGGTGGCGACCGCCAACTCCAACGCGTTGGCGTGGTCGAGTTCACAGTGCGCGTCGGGATGGGTCTCGGCCAGCACCCGACCGATCCGGCGGGCACGGCGCGTACGGCCGAGGTCGGTCTCGGGGGAACTCGTGGTCACGCCGGCCAGCCTACGTCGCGCGGGCGTTCTTTCGGTGGGGCCCACACGCCGGGCGGCCGGACTAGGCGTCCGGCGTGGTGATCCGGCCGTCCGCGTCGAGCTGGGCGCTGGTCTTCAGGAAGTCGGCCTGGCTCAGTTCCCGGACCAGCCCGAGGCCGCGGTGCTGCCGGTCGATCGCCGGCCGCCCCACGCCGTCCATCGCCGTCGAGGTGAACTCACCCTCGACGAAGCTGCCGTCCGCCGCGAGCGAGACCTTCAGCACACCGCCCCAGCCGAGCCGGCCGGAGCTGTTCAACGACTTCCCGCCGCCGGCGAAGTTACCCAGGCTGTACGCGATCAGCCGCCCCTGGTAGAACTCCATGCCGCGCAGCACGTGCGGGCTGTGCCCGATCACCAGGTCGGCGCCCGCGTCGATCACCGCGTGCGAGAAGCGGATCGGGTCGCCCCGGTTCTCCCCGAGGAACATCTCGGTGCCCGACTTGACGTGCGTCTTGTCGGCGCCCTCGGCCCCCATGTGCACCTGCACCACGACCAGGTCGGCCTGCTCGGCGGCCTGGGCGACCACCTTCTTGGCCGCCGCGATGTCGGTGAGGCTGTTCGACCAGGCGTATGACGAGAAGCCGAGCACGGCGATCTTCACGCCGCGCACCTCGACCATGGTGATCTCGCCGGGCGCTCCGGTGTGCTTGAGCCCGTGCGCCTCCAGCGCCGCCTGGGTGTTCTCGTAGCCCCGCGGGCCGTAGTCGTTAGCGTGGTTGTTGGCCTGGTTGAGCAGGTGAAACCCGGCGTCGCGCAGGTGCGCCGCGTAGCCGGGGGGTGCCCGGAACTGGTAGCAGTTCGTCGAGTTGGCCGCGCACTTGCCGGTGCCGGTGTCCTCGGTGAGCGGCTCCTCCAGGTTGCCCATCACCAGGTCGGCCTTGAGCGCGGCCTGGACGTCGTCGAAGAAGCCGTTTCCCCCGTCGACCGGCAGCCGGGACGGAGCGTTGCCCATGATCACGTCGCCGGTAGCGGCGAACGAGACGGTCGTCGGCGACCCGCCCGGCGGGCTGGACGGGGTGGTGTCGGTGGGGGCCGCCGAGCCGGTGGACCCGCCTCCCTCGCCCGGCTGCCAGACCGGCCCGCTGCCGGCGGCATCGCCGCAGCCGGCCGCGAGCAGGGCGAGCAACAGCATGCCGAGGGGAGCGACCAGCCGACGACGGGGGCGAGCTGCGGAGGGGGCGGGAGTGTACATCGCCCGCGACGGTACCGTCCCGGGAACGTCCTGACGATGGCCGATCGGTCGGCGCTGCCCGGCCGGTCGAAGGGGCCTCCGTTGGGCTCAGCCCGCCCTGCGGTCGGACCAGGGGACGACGACGCCGGCGCCACCGGCCCGGACGGCCGCGTGCACGGCCCGGGCCAGCGGGGCACCCCAGGTCGACCGGGGGCCGCCGTACGGGGCGGGCTCGCCGTCGGCCGGACAGAGCACGGTGACCGCGTCCGTGGGGGTGCCGGTGGCGGGCAGCCCCAACTCCCAGATCGCCTGCGCCTTCGCCTCGGCGGCCGTGGCCACCGCGTTGACCAGGGCGGCCTCGCCGAGCCGGACCGGGACGTGCACCACGATGTTGACCGTGCCGACGCGCTGGGCCGGGGTGGCGGGCGCGGGCGCGGCGGCCCAGACCGGGGTGCCGAGCCCGACGGTCGCCCAGACCCGCACGCCGCTGTCGGTCCGGCTCATCACCTCGGCCACGTCCACCCCGGTCAGCAGCCCCACCCCGGGGCCGGCCAGGCCCAGGCCGTCGGCGAGCTCGGCCAGGTGGTCCGCCGGGTCGTCCCGGTCGTACGACATCGGCACGGTCGCGTTGACCACCCACCGGCGTACGCCGAGCCCGCCGCCGAGCGGGGCGGTGCTGACCGCCAGCAGCGGCGCCTCGGCCCGCCAGACCAGCAATGGGATGTTCCATCCGTCCTCGTCACGGGTGGTCAGGAAAGGCTCGCTCAGCACGTCGCAGAGCCTACGATCCGAGGGGTGCACCTCTGATTTCCACTCACGTGCGCCTAGACTGGCGGCGCGCGAGGGATCAGCGGACGGCGGACCCGGCCGACGGACGGCATGCGCAGGTGGAGGTGCGCGATGGACGAGGTACTGGCCCGCAGCGGGATCTTCCAGGGTGTCGACCCGGAGGCTGCCGAGGCGCTCGCCAAGGAGATGGAGACGATCGAGGTTCGCAAGGGCGAGGTCGTCTTCAACGAGGGCGAACCCGGCGACAGCCTCTACATCCTGCTCTCCGGCAAGATCAAGGTGGGCCGCCGCGCGGCGGACGGCCGGCAGAACCTGATCGCCGTGATGGGCCCGTCGGACATGGTCGGCGAGCTGTCGCTCTTCGACCCCGGTCCGCGTACGGCGACGGCGACCGCGGTGACCGACACGCGGCTGGTGCGGCTGCGCAAGCAGGCCCTGCGGCCCTGGCTGAACAACCGGCCCGAGATCGCCGAGCAGCTGCTGCGGGTGCTCGCCCGCCGGCTGCGCCGGACCAACGACTCGCTGGCCGACCTGATCTTCACCGACGTGCCGGGTCGGGTCGCCAAGAACCTGCTCCAGATGGCCGGCCGGTTCGGCACCCGCGACGGCGGCGTGCTGCGGGTTACCCACGACCTGACCCAGGAGGAGATCGCCCAACTGGTCGGTGCCTCCCGGGAGACCGTCAACAAGGCCCTGGCGGACTTCGCCTCGCGGGGCTGGCTGCGGCTGGACGGAAAGAGCATCATCATCCTCGATCCGGAGCGCCTGGCCCGTCGCGCGCGGGTCTGACCCGCCCACCCGGCCGGGTTCCCTCTGCCCACCGCAGAATCGCTGGACCGGGACCGATCGGGTCGAGGACGCTGGGGCGATGCTCGAACGTGTCGCGGTCCTCTCCGACATTCACGGCGTACTGCCGGCGCTGGAGGCCGTCCTGGCCGAGCCGGACGTGGCCACGGCCGACCTGATCGTGCTCTCCGGTGACCTCGCCGCCGGCCCGCAGCCGGTCGAGGTGCTGGACCTGCTCGCCACCCTCGGCGACCGGGCCCGCTGGGTGGGCGGCAACGCCGACCGTGAGCTGGTCGAGGCCCGGGCCGGCAAGACATCGCCGTTCGAGATCTCGAACTGGGCCGCCAGCCAGCTCCGGGACGACCAGGTGGCCCGGCTGGCCGCGCTGCCGCTGACCGTCACGCTGCCGGTCGCCGGCCTCGGCGAGGTGCTCTTCTGCCACGCCACGCCCCGGAACGACGAGGAGGTCGTGCTGGTCGACTCCCGGCTCGACCGCTGGGCCGAGGTGTTCGCCGCCCTGCCGGCCGAGGTCGGCACGGTGGTCTGCGGGCACACCCACATGCCGTTCACCCGGCTCGTCGACCGCCGGCTGGTGGTCAACCCGGGCAGCGTCGGCATGCCGTACGGCGGGGCGGGCGCCTGGTGGGCCCTGCTCGGCCCGGGCGTGCAGCTGCGCCGGACCGGATACGACGTGGACGCCGCCTGCGCCCAGGTGTCGGCCGGGTCGACCTTCCCGGAAGCCGCCGCCTGGGCCGACGAGTACCTGCGCTCCCGCCACTCGGACGCGGACGCGCTCGTCGCCTTCGGCCCCCGCGACGGCCGCTGACGCCCGGCCCCGAGGCTCCGAGAAAAAGACAGTCTTGACTGTTTGTTTTGAGGGCGGCAGGGTGACCGCGTGAACGCCCTGCGGGTCGGCAACGCCTCCGGCTTCTACGGCGACCGGTTCAACGCCTGGCGGGAGATGCTCGACGGCGGCGAGCTGGACGTGCTTACCGGCGACTACCTCGCCGAGCTGACCATGCTGATCCTCGGTCGGGACCGGTTGCGCGACCCCTCACTCGGCTACGCGAAGACCTTCCTCCGCCAACTGGAGGGCTGCCTCGGCACCGCGCTCGACCGCGGGGTGCGGCTGGTGACCAACGCCGGCGGGCTCAACCCGGCCGGCCTGGCCGCCGCGCTCACCGCGCTCGCCGACCGGCTCGGCCTCCGCATCCGGATCGGGTACGTCGAGGGCGACGCGCTCGACCGTCCGGACGCGCTGACCGCCAACGCGTACCTGGGGGCGTTCGGGATCGCCGCCTGCCTCGACGCGGGAGCGGACGTCGTGGTGACCGGCCGGGTCACCGACGCCTCGCTGACGGTCGGCCCGGCCATCGCCCGTTTCGGCTGGGGCCGGGACGACCTGGATGCCCTGGCCGGGGCCACTGTCGCCGGGCACCTGATCGAGTGTGGCGCGCAGGTCACCGGCGGCAACTTCAGCTTCTTCACCGAACTGCCCGACGGCGGCCACCGGCCCGGCTTCCCGATCGCGGAGATCCATCCGGACGGCTCGGCGGTGGTCACCAAGCATTCCGGCACCGGGGGTGCGGTCACCGTCGAGACGGTCACCGCCCAACTGCTGTACGAGGTGGGCGGGCCGGCGTACCTCGGGCCGGACGTGGTGACCCGGCTGGACACGGTGCGGCTGGGCCAGGACGGCCCGGACCGGGTACGGATCACCGGGGTCCGAGGCACGCCCCCGCCGCCCACCCTCAAAGTGGGCGTCGCCAACCTGGGCGGCTTCCGCAACTCGATGACCTTCGTGCTCTGTGGGCTGGACATCCCGGCCAAGGCGGCGCTGGTCCGGGGGCAGTTGGCAGCGGCGGTCGGCACGGAGGGGCTGGAGTTCGTGCTGGCCCGTACCGATCATCCGGACGCCAGCGACACCGAGGCGGCGAGCGCCCTGCTGCACGTACACCTGCGGGACAGTGACCGGGCGCGGGCCGGGCGGGCCTTCTCGGCGGCCACGGTGGAACTGGCGCTGGCCTCCTACCCGGGTTGCACGCTGACCACCCCGCCCGGCGAGGCGACGCCGTACGGGGTGTTCACCGCCGACACGGTGCCGCAGGACGCGGTCGCCCACGTCGCCGTGCTGCCCGACGGCACCCGCCTGCCGATCCCTCCCCCGCCCCGCACGTGTTTGCAGGGGTCCCCTGTACAACAGAATCCGTTGACAGGGGGCCCCTCCTTACACCCGACCCGGCGAGGGGCGCTCGGGGAGTTGGTGGGGGCGCGGTCGGGGGACAAGGGCGGGGACGCCAACCTCGGCGTCTGGGCCCGGACCGATGCGACCTGGGCCTGGCTGCGCGGCTGGCTCACCGTCGAACGGCTGGCCGAGCTGCTGCCGGAGACCGCCCCGCTGGCCGTCGAGCGGTACGAGCTGCCGAACCTGCGTGCCGTCAACTTCGTGCTCCGGGGGCTGCTCGGCCCGGGGGTGGCCGCCTCCACCCGGTTCGACCCGCAGGCCAAGGCGCTCGGGGAGCTGCTCCGCTCCCGGAGCGTCGACCTGCCGGCCGACCTACCCGGGAGCGGCCGGTGACCACGCTGGGCAGCGCGCTCGACCCGTCCTCACCGGCCTACCAGGCCAACCGGGAGGCCCTGCTGGCCCGCCTCGCCGAGCTGGACGCCGCGCTCGACCAGGCGCGGGCCGGCGGCGGCGGCAAGTACGTGACCCGGCATCACCGGCGCGGCAAGCTGCTCCCCCGGGAGCGGATCGAGTTGCTGCTCGACCCGGACAGCCCGTTCCTGGAACTGTCCCCGGTGGCCGGGTACGGCACCGACTTCCTGGTCGGGGCCAGCGTGGTGACCGGCATCGGGGTGGTCGAGGGCGTGGAGTGCCTGGTCGTCGCCAACGATCCGACCGTACGCGGCGGCGCGGTGAACCCGTGGTCCCTCGCCAAGACCCGGCGGGTCGGCGAGATCGCCCTGGCCAACCGGCTGCCGATGGTCAACCTGGTCGAGTCGGCCGGTGCCGACCTGCCCACCCAGGCGGAGATCTTCATCCCGGGCGGCCGGGTGTTCCGCGACCTGACCCGGCTCTCCGCGGCGCGGATCCCCACGGTCAGCGTGGTGTTCGGCAACGCCACCGCCGGCGGCGCGTACGTGCCCGGAATGTCGGACTTCACCATCATGATCCGTGACCGGTCGCAGGTCTACCTGGCCGGGCCACCGCTGGTGAAGATGGCCACCGGCGAGATCACGGACGACGAGCCGCTGGGCGGGGCGGTCATGCACGCCACCCGGTCGGGCCTGGCCGACTTCCTCGCCGAGGACGAGCGGGACGGCATCCGGCTGGCCCGGCAGTGCGTACGCCGGCTCAACTGGCGCAAGCAGGGCCCGCCACCGCGTAATCCGGCGCCCCGGCCGCCCAGGTACGACCCGGATGAGCTGCTCGGCATCGCCAGCGCCGACCTGAAGGTGCCCTTCGACCCGCGCGAGGTGCTCGCCCGCGTCCTCGACGGCAGCGAGTTCGACGAGTTCAAACCGGCCTACGGCAGCGCGCTGGTCACCGGCTGGGGCGAGCTGCACGGGTGGCCGGTCGGTGTGCTCGCCAACGCCCGGGGCGTGCTGTTCAGCGAGGAGGCGCAGAAGGCGACCCAGTTCATCCAGCTCGCGAACGCCGCCGACACCCCGCTGGTCTTCCTGCAGAACACCACCGGCTACATGGTCGGCACCGAGTACGAGCAGCGCGGCATCATCAAGCACGGCGCCCTGATGATCAACGCGGTATCGAACTCGACGGTGCCGCACCTGACGGTCAACCTGGGTGCCTCCTACGGTGCCGGCAACTACGGCATGTGCGGCCGGGCGTACGAGCCGAGGTTCCTGTTCACGTGGCCGAACGCGAAGTCGGCGGTGATGGGCCCGGCGCAGCTCGCCGGGGTGCTCTCCATCGTGGCCCGGCAGGCCGCCGCCGCCCGAGGCCGGGACTACGACGAGGACTCCGACGCCGCGATGCGGGGGATGGTCGAGCAGCAGGTCGAGTCCGAGTCCGGGGCGCTGTTCCTCTCCGGCCGGCTCTACGACGACGGGGTGATCGACCCTCGGGACACCCGTACCGTCCTCGGGCTCTGCCTGTCGGCCATCCACAGCGGACCGGTCAGGGGCGCCGACGGCTTCGGCGTCTTCCGGATGTGAGGGGTGGCCCATGATCAGTCGGTTGCTGGTGGCCAACCGGGGCGAGATCGCCCGCCGGATCTTCGCCACCTGCCGGGCGCTCGGCGTCGAGACGGTCGCCGTGCACTCCGACGCGGACACCGCCGTGCCCTTCGTCGCCGAGGCCGACCGGGCCGTACGCCTGCCGGGTGACACGCCGGCCGAGACGTACCTGCGGATCGACCTGTTGCTGGACGCGGCCCGCCGGGCCGGCGCGGACGCCATCCACCCCGGCTACGGCTTCCTCGCCGAGCACGCCGGGTTCGCCGCGGCGGTGACCGACGCGGGGCTGACCTGGGTCGGCCCGCCCGCCAAGGCGATCGCCGCGATGGGCGACAAGCTGGCGGCGAAGGCGCTGCTCGCCGACGCGGGCGTGCCGATGCTGACCACCTGGACCGAAGCCGACCAGGTGACCGACTTCCCGGTGCTGGTCAAGGCGGCAGCGGGCGGCGGCGGGCGGGGCATGCGGGTGGTCCGCGACGCCGCCGGGCTTGCCGAGGCCCTCGCCGCAGCCCGCCGCGAGGCAGCGGCGGCGTTCCGCGACGGCACGGTCTTCATCGAGCGGTACGTCGAGCGCGGCCGGCACGTCGAGGTGCAGATCTTCGGCGACACCCACGGCACGATCTTGACCCTGGGGGTACGCGAGTGCTCGATCCAGCGCCGGCACCAGAAAATCGTCGAGGAGGCGCCCGGAGTCGTCCCGCCGCAGGTGCGGCAGCGGCTGCATGAGGCGGCGGTGGCCGCCGGCCGGGCGGTCGACTACGTCGGGGCGGGCACGGTCGAGTTCCTGCTCGCGCCCGACGGGGAGATCTACTTCCTGGAGTTGAACACCCGCCTCCAGGTGGAACACCCGGTCACCGAGGCGGTCACCGGGCTGGACCTGGTCCGGCTGCAACTGCTGGTCGCCGAGGGCGAGCCACTGCCGTTCGCGGCGGCCCCGCCGACCGACGGCCACGCGATCGAGGTACGCCTCTGCGCCGAGGACCCGGCCCAGGGCTTCCGGCCGGCGGCGGGGGTCCTGCACCGGTTCTCGATCCCCGGAGTGGCCGGGGAGTTCGCCCCGCTGCGCGGGCTCCGGCTCGACTCCGGCGTGGTGGACGGCTCGACGGTGAGCGTGCACTACGACTCGATGCTGGCCAAGCTGATCGCCTGGGCACCCACCCGTGCCGAGGCGGCCCGGGCCCTCGCGGGCGCGCTCGCCCGCGCCGAGCTGCACGGCATCGTCACCAACCGGGACCTGCTGGTCCGGGTGCTACGCAGCCGGGAATTCGGCGCCGCCGAGATCGATACCGGGTTCCTCGACCGGCACCCCGAGGTATTCGCCCCGCTGCTTCCGCCGGATCAGGTGCCGCTCGCGGCGCTGGCGGCGGCGCTAGCCTCGGCCGCAGGCCGCCGGGCAACCGCGCCGGTGCTGGCCGGGCTGCCCTCAGGCTGGCGGAACGTGCCGGCGTTCCCGCAGGTCAGCCGGTTCGGTGGCCCGGGCGGTGAGATCGAGGTCCGGTACCGGCTGGATCGGACCGGCGCACTCGCCGAGTGGTCGACCACGCCAGCCGCCGGTCTCGGCCCGGCATCCGAGGACGCCACCCCGGTCGGCGAGCCCGCACCGGCCGTGGCCCTGGTCGAGGCCGCCCCGGAGCGGGTGGTGCTGAACGTCGACGGGGTGCGGCGCGGGTTCCGCGTACACCGGGTGGGGTCGGAGGTCTTCGTGGACGGCCCGGACGGGGCGGCGAGCCTCACCGAGCTGCCGCGTTTCCCGCCGCCCACCGCGAAGCTGGCCGCCGGGTCGCTGCTCGCGCCGCTGCCCGGCGCGGTCGCCCGGGTGTACGCCGAGGTCGGCCAGCGGGTCGCCACCGGTGACCTGCTGCTGACCCTGGAGGCGATGAAACTCGAACACCCCGTGCTCGCCCCGGCCGACGGCGTGGTCGCCGAACTGCCGGTGTCGCCCGGCGGCCAGGTCGACACCGGGGCCGTGCTGGCCGTGGTCATGCCCGTTACGGAGGCCCCTTGATGAACTTCGACCTCACCCCCGAGCAGGAGCAGCTCCGCGACGCCGTCCGCATGCTGGGCCGCCGGTACGGCCACGACTACTACGTGGCGAAGGCGAAAGCCGGCGAGCACACCACCGAGCTGTGGCAGGAGGCCGGCCGGCTCGGCTACCTCGGCGTCAACATCCCCACCGAGTACGGCGGCGGAGGCGCTGGCATCACCGAACTGGCCATCGTCTGCGAGGAACTGGCCGCGGCCGGCTGCCCGCTGCTGCTGCTCGTGGTCTCCCCCGCCATCGCCGCCACCGTGATCAACAAGCACGGCACCGACGAGCAGCGCAAGCGCCACCTGCCCGGCCTCGCCGACGGTACGCGGAAAATCGTCTTCGCGATCACCGAACCGGAGGCCGGCTCGAACTTCCACCGGCTCGGCACGGTGGCCCGCCGGGACGGCGACGACTGGCTGCTCACCGGCCGCAAGTGCTACATCTCCGGGGTCGACGAGGCGCAGCACGTCCTCGTCGTGGCCCGGACCGAGGACTCGGCGACCGGCAGTCTCAAGCCGGCCCTGTTCATCGTGCCCACTGACGCGACCGGGCTGACCCGCGCCAAGCTGGACATGGAGATCGTCTCCCCGGAGAACCAGTTCCTGCTCTACCTGGACGACGTCCGGCTGCCCGCCGACGCGCTGGTCGGCGAGTCCGTGGACGCCGGGCTGCCGGCGCTCTTCACCGGGCTCAACCCGGAGCGGATCACGGTCGCCGCGATGGGCGCCGGCACCGGCCGGTACGCGATCGAACGGGCCAGCGGCTACACCGCCACCCGAAAGGTGTGGGGCGGCCGGAGCATCGGCACCCACCAGGGCGTCGCGCACCCGCTCGCACACGCCGCCGTGCAGGTCGAACTGGCCCGCCTGATGGTCTACAAGGCGGCCACCCTCTACGACGCCGGGCGGGACCTGGAGGCCGGCGTCTCCGCCAACATGGCCAAGTACGCGGCCGGCGACGCCGCCGCGCTCGCCGTGGACACCGCCATCCAGGCGCTCGGCGGGGCCGGAATGACCACCGAGTACGGCGTGGCCACCCTGCTCGGCGGGGTCCGCGCCGGCCGGATCGCCCCGGTCAGCCGAGAAATGATCCTCAACTTCATCGCCCAACACGTACTCGGTCAGGACAAGTCGTACTGACCCGCTGTCTGGTCTGGCTCAGCAGGGAACACCCGCAGCGCAGTGGCGGCGACGCAGGTAGTCACGCCGTTGGACGCTACGAACTTGATGACGTAAACGAATCGCCAGAGGGCCTGATTCGCATACGTCATCAGGCGTGGCTTGGCAGGTCGCGGCCCTGAAGGCCGGGCTGCGGATCGGTGACAGCTGAGCAGGTCGACACACCGGGCAATGCCAACTGGGCTGCCACAAATCATGGGCCCGAACACGGGCCCGAGCACGGGCCCGCGCGCGAGAGGGTGGCGGGGGACACCGTGAGCGGGGCAGTGCGGGCGGCCTCGCGCTGCGAAGATCGATTCCACGACCAACCACTATGGGGGATGTTCATGGACAGAAGGTCGATCCTCAGGGCGGCGGTGGCCGGTGCGATCGCGGTGCCGGTCGCCGGGCTGCTCGGCGCGGTGCCGGCCGAGGCGGCGACGCACTACGTGATGGCGACGGAGCAGGCCAGTGGGCGGATCCTCCGCTTCAACCCCGCTTCCTGGACCAGCGGTACGGTGCTGTGGCAGGCCCCGAGCCGCACCGGCACCTGGACGAACCTGTCGGACGTCAAGCGCCGGGCCACCGCCAAGTGGGGCAACGTCATGCTGGTGACCGCCTCGGGCGCCGGTGACTACCGCGGCCAGGTGGCGATGATCCGCGAAAGCTCGATGAGCTCGTCCAAGACCGGCGGCATCGTCTGGCAGGCCACCGTCACCGGCAACCCGCACTCGATCGAGCGGATCGCGACCCAGGGTGCGATCGTGGTGGCCACCACGAAGGGGTCCAACGGCGCGACCAGCGGCGGTGGGCTGCACCTGTTCGTCCCCAGCAGCAACGGGGGGACCCCCGGCACCAAGGCGGTGCAGTTCATCAAGTTCCCCGGCGCGCACGGGGTGATCTACAACCAGAACGGCTTCATCATCGCCGTGGGCGACGGTGAGGTCCGCCTGTACGGGATCACGGGCAACGGCTCAAGCACCCGGCTGCAGTACCGGACGAAATACACCTTCAGCGACGGCACCGGCAAGGCGAGGATGGGTCACGACATCCTCCCCGACTACAAGGGTGGGGGCTACTTCTTCACCTCGTCCTACAAGGTGCGCACGCTCGGCCTGGTGTACGCCGGCAACAGCTGGCAGTTCACCGCGGTGAGCGTGGCGAGCAGTACGGCCCACGTGAAGGCGTACACCCGGCTGCCGAACGGGGTGAAGACCTGGATCGTGCCGGGTTCCGGCGAGGGTGAGTGGAGCAAGACCATCCGCTTCAGCTCCGGTAACCACAGCAAGAGCGGCGCCCGCTTCTATCGGGTGCGTTACTACACCACCGCGTTCGCCTGATCGGCCCGGGGTGCGGCGGGTGCCTGATCACCCGCCGCACCCCGGGTGCCCGTCAACGGACGGTCAGCGTGCCGGTCAGCGGCAGCGGCGCGACCACCGGCGGGAGCCGCTTCGGCTCGCCCCGGCGCGGCTCGCCCTGCTGGGCGAGGGCGCTCTTCGACACCGTCGCCCGCTCGTCCGGCCCCTCCGGGTCGTCCGGGTCCTCCGGCCAATCCGGCCCGTACACGAACGGCTGGGAGTCACCGGTGCACACGGTGCCCTTCGCCGGCAGCTTCACCTTGAGCAGGTACCTGTCGATCGCGCCGGTCACACAGTCCGACGTGCCGTACGCGGTGTGCCCCCAGCTGTCGCTGCTGAGCAGCCGGCTGTTCGGCAGCAGCTTCGCCGAGCTGACCGCGCCCTTGTAGTTGGTCGCCGGGTCCCAGAAGTTGCCGACCACCAGCACCGGGGCGCTGGTGCGCCGGTTGAACGGCCCGGTGTAGGCGTTCTTGTCGCGCACCGTCCAGGTGTTGCGGGCGCAGGACGACGTGGCCCAGGCCCACTCCCGGCCGAAGTACGGGGCTCGCTTGTCCTCGGCGGCGACGAGCTTCGGCCAGGAGCTGGCGTTCTTCGGGTGGTACGCGTCGGTGCAGTCCACCGTCAGGAACGTCTCGTACCCGTTGTCGTACGGGAAGTCGTACCCGCGCTGCTGGCGGGCCTTCGCGGCGCGCTTCGCCAGCGCGGTGCTGGCCTGCGCCCGGACGGGCGCGGGGGCGGCCGGGTCGGTCAGCTCCAGCAGCCACTGGGTGAGGCCGACGATGTCCATCCAGCCGTAGGGGCTGTAGAGCGCGCCGAGGGACGCGTCGACGAAGTCGGCGTAGCTGACCGTGAACGTTCCGAAGTCCGGGTCGTCGATCACCGCCGGCTTCTTGCGCAGCCGCTTCGCCAGCGTGTCGTACGCGGCGACCGGGTTGCCGGTGGACGCCAGCGAGCACTCATCCGCGCTGACCTTGCCGCAGCGGGTGAGGATCTCGCGCAGCGCCTTGTACGCGCCGTCGGCGCTGCGCAGCCGGGTCTCCTGGAGCTGGTTGCGGGCCTTGCCCTTACCGACCCAGGCGTTCGGGTTGAGCACCCCGTCGACCACCAACGCGCGGACCCGATCCGGGAACATGTTGGCGTAGTACTGGCCCAGCGCCGTGCCGTAGCTGAAGCCCAGGTAGGTGAGCTTCTTGTCGCCGACCGCGCGGCGCAGCACGTCCATGTCGCGGGCCACCTCGGCGGTGGACGCCGCAGCGGTCAACGGCTTGCCGGTGGTCGAGCAACCCTTGCCGACCGCCTTCGAGGAAGCGATGTACGCCTTCTCCTCGGCCTTGGTCCACGGGAAGGCGACGTTCAGCCCGGCGTACGCCTTGGTCTGGTCCTTCACCGAGCGGAAGCACTTGATGTTGTCGCTGTTAGCGACGCCACGCGGGTCGACACCGACGATGTCGAAGCGGTCGAGCAGGCTGTCGCTCAGGAACCAGGGCGCGGCGAGCGCGATGCCGGTGCCGGAGCCACCCGGGCCGCCCGGGTTGATGAAGAGGCTGCCGATCTTGTGCTTCTGGTCGCGGGCCTTGACTCGCAGCACCGCGATCTCGGTGGTCGCGCCCTTCGGCTTGTCATAGTTCCGCGGCAGCCGGACGGTGGCGCACTGGGCGTAGCCGTAGCACTTGTACCAGCGGAGCTTCGGGGTCGGCACACGGTCGACGCGGCGGGCCTCGGCGGCGCTGGTCCGGTCGGACTTGGCTGCGGCGAGCGGCGCCGCGACGGCGGGCGTGATCGCCGATCCGGCTAGGAGGACGCCGGCTATCCCTGTTGCGATCAGGGACCGGATTGCACGTGGCATGTGGACGCCTTCCGGTGGGGAACGGGTCGGTCGAGAACCCCTCGACCTTCGTCACTCTAGGGAGCGCCAACCACCTGGGCTGCCCGTCAAACACAAATCGGTCCTCTTTGTCATCAGCCTGGCGCTTCACGGTGTCGCGTTTCCGCTTCGCGCGTTGACAAGGGACCGTCCCCAGTCATGCTTGTCGAATGAGTTCCTTTCCGAAGCCTGACGCGCGGACGAAGGCCGCCGTCGCGTCGCTGGCGGCGGTGGCGGCGCTCGTGACCCTGGTGGCCTGGCGCCCCAAGGGCATCCTCTCGGTGGTTCTGGCCCTGATCTTCGTACTGCTCGGGATGGTCGCCGGGGTGCTGGTGGCCGCCGCCCGGCAGGCACGGGTCGGCGAGGCGCCGGGCGAGGACTGGCCGGCGCTCGGTGGCTACGGCGTGGACGCCGACACGCTGGAGGCGCTGGACCCCCACGCGGTGCTGAACCTACGGACGTCGGGCGGCTACGGGGTGGACGCCGACACGCTGGACGTGATCGATCCCCGGGCGGTCCGGCAGCAGCAGACGGCGCACCGGCTCAGCGGCCGGTGAGGGTGGGCACGGCGAGCGCGTCCACGCCCCGACCGGCCAGGCAGCGATAGCGGCGGTCCACGTCCGTCCCGGACGGCGGCAGCACCTCGAGGTTCCAGCCGGTCGACTCGTCGATGCCGCTGACCAGCCGGAAGGTGCCGACGTTGCAAACCTGTTGGACGGCCGAGTCGGCGGCCACCGCGGCGTGTCCCGCCCCGACCAGCGCCGCGGGCAGGTCGCCCACGACGTACGTCTCCCAGGTGTGCCGGCCGTCGCACGGCACCCGGGTCGCCTCGGCCCGGTCCCGGCGCAGCCGTACCGGCCCGAAACACTCCAACTCAGACACACAGCGGGCACCCGTCGGCAGACGTACCCCCTCGGCGGCGCAGCCCGGCAGGGCCTTCGGCCCGTTCGGGTCGGCGATCGCGCTCCCCATCGACGTCGGCAGCCCCAGGCCCGGCAGGCCGCTGGCGACCCAGGCGCCCACGCCGGCGGAGGCGGCCAGCGCGAGCGCCCCCGCGCCACCGCGGAGCCAGCGGCGCGCCCACCGCCGGTCCCGCGCGGGCACGGTCGGGCCGTCCTCCTCCGCGGCCGGGCGCGGCGCGGGCTGCCCCTGCCGGCCGGCGGTGTACGCCCCGCCCGTGCTCCGATCACTGCCGACCGGGGCACCGAAGTAGGGCACGCCGCTGGCTGGAACAGCGCCCGGATCGACCGGGAGCGCGGCGAGCAGGCCGCGCAGTTCGACGGCGGACGGGCGTTCTCCCGGGTCGTTGGACATGCCGAGCCGCAGCACGTCGATCAGCTCGGTCGGCACCCCGGGCAGGTCGGGGATCGGCTGGTGGAACATCTCCAGCAAGGTGACCAGGCTCGGGTTGCGCTCCGAATGCCAGCGCGGCGGCCGGCCGTGCATCACCGCGTACAGGGTGGCGCAGAGCGCGTAGACGTCGACCGCCGGCGACGGCGGGCTGTTGTTGAACATCTCCGGCGGCGCGTACGCCGGGGTGAGCACCTCCAGGGTGACCGAGGCGTCGCGTACCTCGGCGAGCACCGCCAGCCCGAAGTCGGCCAGCACCGCCGGGTTGAAGTGCGAGTGGAGGATGTTGGCCGGCTTGACGTCCCGGTGCAGCACCCCGGACGCGTGGGAGTGGGCGAGCGCGTCAGCGATCTTCACGCCGAGGTCGCAGGCCTCCACCGAGCCCAGCGGCGAGCTACGCATCCGCTCCGCGTACGACCCGTCGCAGAGCTCCATGATCAGGTAGGGGTGCTGGTCGACGGTGACCCCGACGTCGAAGAGATCGACCACGTGCGGGTGGGAGGACATCCGGCCCGCGGCCCGTGCCTCGCGCAGGAAGCGGGCCTGGTCCCGCTCGCTGTCCAGCGGGCGATTCTCCACCTTGACCGCGACCTCGCGCCCCACTGAGATCTGCGTGGCCCGGTAGACGGTGGCGTAGCCCCCTCGGGCAAATACCTCTAAATCGGTCAGACCGGGGACGATGGGCAGCCGCAGGGCGCCGGGCGGGGTCTCGGTCACGGCTCGAAAATACCCAACGATCCCGGTCGCTCAATGCGCCGGATCGGCCGCCGGCACGGAGCCCGCCCCGGCGGCGGTGTCGTCCGGCGCACCGGCAGGGGCCACCCGGCGGGCGTCCCACCAGAGGGCGGCGGCCGTCGCCACCGCACCCAGCCCCTCCCAGGCGGCCACTCCGAAGAAACGGCCCGGAGCCACTTCGGACAGCACCGCGATGCTGAAGACGCTGAACGTGACCAGCCGGAACCACACCGTGAACCGGTAGAACGGCCGCCACTCGGTGGCGGCGGCGAGCAGGTAGTAGACCCCCATGTTGAAAGAGGCCATCGAGGACGCGGTGAGGAACGTGCCGGTGTAGTCACCGGGAGCCCGCTCGGCCGGAATCTCGAAGCCCAGCATGCGCAGTTGAGCCTCCGGCCAGACCAGCCCGAGCGCGCCGAGCAGCAGCGCCAGGACCCCGAAGACCGCCATCGTCCAGCCGGCACCCGAACGCGGCAGCCTCATGTGTCCTCCCCACCCGCGACCCCTCGGCCCCCGAGGCTAGCCGCCACACCCGCCGCCCACATCCCCGAAACCGGCAAACCTGTCCGGGTACCCCATCCTGCCCGGCGGTGCGAGTGGCGGATCAGGCGGCGAGGCGGGCGCGGAGAGCGTCGGCGACGGCCCGCTCGCTGCGCTGCTCGGTGGCGTACGCCAGGCGGACCGCCTCCTCGGCACTGGCCAGCGCCTCGGCCGGGCGGCCACAGGCGGCCAGCGCCTCAGCCAGCACGCAGGCCCCGATCACCTGGCTGCGAACGTCCTCGGCCGGGGCGATCACGGCCCGCCGCGCCCAGTCCAGCGCCTGTTCGTGCTGGCCGTGGGCGAGCAGCGCGGACGCGTACCGGGCCATCGTCTGGCGGCGGGAGAAGAGCAGCGACGGGGTGTGCGCGGTGGCAACCGGGGCGAGCAGCCCCACCGCGGTCGCCGAGTCGCCGGCGGCGAGCCGGGCCATGGCGAGCAGCACCCGGGGCCCCACCTGGGCGGGTGCCTGCGGGTTGTGCGGCTCCACCGTGGTCAGCACCGACCGGGCGTCCCGCTCGGCGGTCTCGCTGTCGCCCAGTTCCAGGGCCACGAACCCGCGCAGCGTGCCGGCCATGCCGGTGAGCAGCGGATGCGACGTCCGGTTGGCGTACTCGAGAGCCTCGGTGAGCAGATCCTCCGCGTGCTCGGACGCACCCAGCCCGCGCGCCACCACCCCGCGGACGACCAGCGCGAACCCCTGCCCCCAGTCGTCGCCGATCTCGGCGAACTCCCGGTACGCCCGGCGCGCCCCCCGGTCGGCCTCGGCCAGCTCACCCAGTTCGGCGGTGGCGTACGCCTCGACCGCCCGGAGCGTGCCGACCGCCCACGCCTCACCGACCCGCTCCCCGAACGGCAGGAACACCTGCGCCATCCGGCAGGCCTCCCGCAGTCGACCGGCGAGCAGCCGGGCGAAGGCGGTGGTGCCGCGCAGCCAGGCCCGCCCGTACGGGTCCCGCAGCTCGGCGAAGAGCCGGGCGGCCCGGCCGAGCACCGCGTCGGCGCCGGCGAAGTCGCCCCGGGTGGTGGTCACCCAGGCCAGGTTCTGCAACGACCAGGCCTGACCGCGCGGATCCCGGGCGGAGAGGCTCAGTTGGTAGGAGGCGGCCAGCCGGCTGCCCGCCTGACTCAGCCGACCGGCGATGAAGTCGGCCATGCCGAGCCGGCGCATCGCCGAGGCGCGCATCGCCGGCAGGTCGGCTGCGGTGGCCACCTGCAACGACTCCTGCCAGCAGCGCACCGCCCGCTCGGCGTCGCCCACGGTCTGGTGGGCGAGCCCGGCGAGCAGCAGCGCGCTGGCCCGGGTGGCCGCCGCGTCGCCGGCGTTGGCGGCGATCTTCTCGGCCGAGGCGAGCGCGTCGTTCGGGCGTCCGATCTGGAGCAACGCCCGGGCGTGCACCACCTGGTCGGCCAGCGGCAGCCCGTCCCGGGCCAGCTCGGCGGCCCGCTCGGCGTACTCGACGGCCAGGGCCGGCTCCCCGGAGCGCAGCGCGCGGCGGGCGGCCCGGCCGAGCGCGGCCACGCCCAGCGGGGCCACCGCGCGGGCCGGCGCGTCGGGGCGCAGCTTCACCGCGTCGGCGAGCGCGGCGGCCCGCTCGACGTGCTCGGCGACGAAATCGTCCCGGGCGGTCTCGGTGAACCCGTTGGTCGCGGGCCCGGCGACGTCCGCGTTCTCCGGGGCGGCCCAGCGGGCCAGCGCGGCGTGCCGCTCGGCCAGCTCCGCCTTGCTCACCCCGGCGTACGCGGCCTCCCGCATCAGCGGGGTGGCGAAGGCGAACCCGGCGCGGGTGCGGTGCAGCATGCGACGTTGCAGCAACTCCTCCACGGCCCGGTCCAGCTCGACCGCGGCCACCGCCGCCGGACGGCCGTCCCGCCCGACGCGCTGCTCGCGGAGCGCCGCCAGCCCGCCCGCCGGCACGGTGTCGCCGACCACTGCGGCGTCCCGCAGCACCGACCGGGCGTCCGGCGGCAGCGCGTCGATCCGCGCCGCGAGCACGGCGGCCAGGTCCCGGGAGAGCAGCCGGCTGCCCAGCGAGCCGGGCGCGAGCCGCCAGCCGATCGGGGCGTTCCGGTCGGGGCCGGGGGTCAGCGCGCCGCGCTCCATCAGCAGGGTGATCAGCTCGGCCAGGTAGAAGGGGTTGCCCTGCGCGGTGGCGAGCAGCCGGTCGGCGTCGGCCTGCGGCAGCCTGCCGCCGCTGAGGTAGCTGGTGAGCAGCCGGGCCGCGTCCGCGCCGCGCAGCGGGGGCAGCGCGTGCACCTCGGCGTCCGCGACCCGGGTCAGCGCGCCGGCGGTACGGACCAGCTCGGGGCGGCCGAGCAGCAGCACCAGCACCGGACCGGTGAGCCGGGAGAGGGCCAACCCGAGTGCGTTGATCGTCTCGGCGGTGGCGTCGTGCAGGTCGTCCACGACGATCACCAGTGGCGCCTCGGCAGCGAGCGCGCTGAGCAGGTCGGCGACCGCGTTCGGCACCGCCTCGGCATCCGGGTGCGCCGCCGCCGCGTTCCACTCGCCGGCCTCGCTGCTGGCGGGGAGTTCGGCGTACCCGAGCAGGGCCAGCAACTGGTCGACGGCGATCGGGGGCAGGTCGCCGGGAAGCCGGCCGAGCCGCTGCCCGAGCCGACGCAGCCGCTCCTCGACCGCTGGCCGGGTGACCGCGGTGGCGGCGTCGTTGGGCAGGCCGACCGCGGCCCGGACCAGGTCGGCGAGGGGGGCCAGCCGGCGACGCTCGCCGAACGCGGCGCAGCGCACCGAGAGCACCCGGGCGCCGGTGTGCGCGGCATACCGGCCGGCGCCGACGTCGTAGCCGGCGGCGAGGCGCTCCACCTCGGCGGCGAACCGGGACTTGCCGATCCCCGCCTCGGCGGTCATCAGCAGCACCCGGGGCTCGCTCCGGTCGATCACCTCGGCGAGTCGGCCGGCGACCCGGCCGATCTCGGTCTCCCGGCCCACGAAAGGCGCCTCGTCGCCGAGGCCGGACCGGGTGCCCGGCGCGTCCAGGAGGCCCAGCAGCTCGTACGCCTCGACCGGCTCGCGCTTGCCCTTGAGCCGCAGCGGGCGCAACGCCCGCCAGGAGGCGACGTGCCGGGTGGCGGCGGCGGTTCGCGCGCCCGCGTAGACCGCGCCGACGGCGGCGGCGTCGGCCAGCCGGGCGGCGGTGTTCACCGTGTCGCCGATGACGGTGTATTCGATCGCCGCCTGGATGCCGGCGATCACGTCGCCGGTGTTCAGCCCGACCCGCAGGCCGAGCGGCGCGCCGCCGCCCCGCTCGTCGTCGAGCACCCGGCGGACCGCCCGCTGCATGGAGAGCGCGGCCCGGACCGCCCGCTCGGCGTCGTCCTCGTGCGCGACGGGTGCGCCGAAGACCGCCATGATCCCGTCACCGGTGAGCTTGTCGACGTGCCCGCCGAAGGTCTTCACCGCGCCGGCGAGGGCGGCCAGCACCCGGTCGGTGACCGCACCGACCCGCTCCGGGTCGAGGTCCTCCGACCAGGAGGTGAAGTCGGAAAGGTCGCCGAAGAGCACGGTGACCACCCGCCGTTCGGTGGCGGGCAGCGTCGCGGCGGCCGGCAACGCGGCCCCGCAGTTGTGGCAGAACCGGGCGCCGGGTACGGCGACGGTCCCACACACCGGGCAGGTCACGGCTGCTCCACACCGAGGTATTCGAGCTGCGCGCGGACCGACCACTCGGCCGCCCACCAGAGCGACCGGTCGACGTCGGCGTACACCCTGGCCACCACCTCCGGCGCGGTGGTGGCCCCCGCGGCAACCGCGGCGCGGACCTGGTCGAGCCGGGCCCGCCGGTGGGCCAGGTAGAACTCGGCCGCCGCGCCGCAGTCGGCCAGCGCCGGGCCGTGCCCCGGCAGCGCCGGGATCCCCCGGTACGTCGAGAGCAGCTCCAGGCTCGACAGGTAGTCGCCGAGGTGGCCGTCGGGGTGGGCGACCACGGTGGTGCCCCGGCCCAGGATGGTGTCGCCGGTGAGCACCACCCGCTCGTCACCGCGCTCGACGAGGAAGCAGACCGAGTCGGCGGTGTGGCCGGGGGTGCTCAGCAGGCGGATGGTGAGGCCGGCGTCCAGCGCGGCGCCCGGCGTCAGCGGCTCCCCGCCGATGGTGTGCGCCGGGTCGGCGGCGAGGACGGGCGCGCCGCCGAGCAGTTCGCTCAGGCGGGCCGAGCCCTCGGTGTGGTCGGGGTGCCCGTGGGTGATCAGCACGAACCCGACCGGCCCGTACGCCGCGATCGCGGCCAGGTGCTCGTCGTCGGCGGGACCCGGATCGACGACGACCGCGTGCTCCGTGCCGGGGGCGCGCAGCACCCAGGTGTTGGTGCCGTCGAGCGTCATCGGCCCCGGGTTCGGGGCGCGCAGCAGCGTCACCCATCCCGGCAGCTCATCAGCGAGGGCACCCACCGCCCCCGTCACATGCCCACCCATGGCAGCGATCGTACGACCCCGCCCGCCACTCCCCGCGATCTTGCACTTCCGGCCACTGGTTTGTGGTCGTTCACGGCTTTCCCGCCGAACGAAAGTGCAAGATCGCGGGGGCGAGTGGGTCAGGCGACCTCGACGATGGCCTCGACCTCGACGGGGGCGTCCAGGGGCAGCTCGGCGACGCCCACGGCGCTGCGGGCGTGCCGGCCGGCCTCACCGAAGACCGCGAGGAACAGGTCGGAGGCACCGTTCATCACGCCCGGCTGGCCGGTGAAGCCCGGCGCGCTGGCCACGAACCCGGTCAGCTTCACGATCTTGACGACGTTCTCCAGGCCGACCAGCGAATCGATCGCGGCGATGGCGTTCAACGCGCACCGCTGCGCCAGATCCTTCGCCTGCTCGGCGGAGACGCCGGCACCGACCTTGCCGGTGGCGAGCAGCTTGCCCTCTGCCATCGGCAACTGACCGGAGACGTAGACGTGCTGCCCCGACTGGACGGCCGGCACGTAGCTGGCCACCGGCGGCACCACCTCGGGCAGGGTCAGGCCCAGCTCGGCGAGCTTCGCGTGCGGTCCGTTCGCCATGGCGCTCACGCCTTCGGACGCTTGAGGTAGGCGACGAGCTGCTCCGGGTTCGGGCCGGGAACCACGGAGACCAGCTCCCAGCCGTCCTCGCCCCAGTTGTCGAGGATCTGCTTGGTCGCGTGGACCAGCAGCGGGACCGTGGCGTATTCCCACTTTTGCATCGGGTAGAAGCTCCCTTGCCTGATGGACTTCTTTCAGGCACAGCCTACGGTTCGCCGGCGCTGCCGGGCGTGGGACGCTGCTCGGGCGCCGGGGGCGGCTCGCCGCAGGGGCCCTCGTGGTCGTAGCGCTGCGGGCACCGGGTGCGGTCGGGCAGCAGCAGGTCGCAGAAGACCCGGTGCCGGTTGTTCTGGTCGTCGGCGGTGGAGACGGTCGTCTCGCCGGCATCCAGCTCGCCGAGGAAGCCGAGCGAGGTGGCCACGGTGCCGGCCAGCGCGGTCGCCGCCGCCAGATCGCCGACCCGGACCGGCAGGTGGATGACGTAGCCGGGCTCCTCCTCGTTGCGGCTCCGCTCACCGGGCCCGATCAGCGTGCGGATCCCCTCGAACGGCAGCCGGTACGACCGCTCGTTGAGCGGCAACCCCCTACCGGCCCCCTCGGCCTCGCTGGGCCGCCCCGCCCGCTCACCGGGACGGAACTGGCCTCGCGGGACGTTCTCCGCGTCGCGCATACCCTTGCCTCCGGGCCTCGTACCTGCTCAAAGTCACCATCGTCCGGCTCGGACTAACCGGCGGTCCGGCCCCGCGTGCGACGAAACTAGGACCTGGCGACAGCCCCAGCAACGGGACGCGCAGACTCGATCACGTCCAGTCACATATGCGACAGACGGCCGGTCGGCGAGGTGACGGCATCCTCACGTCGCCCTCGGCGCGCGGGCTACGCGCCCGATCACCCACGTGGGGCCGACCAATGCCCCGCGGACCGTTACCCTTCGGGTCTGGACGGGCCATCCCGCGCTCGCCCGCACGCCCGATCACGTAGGTCGCCATCGGGCGGCGACGGCATCGCACCCCGGGGGGAAGACATGACCCAACCGCCCATCGGTGGCGCCGCCAGCTCGCCCGGCGGCCCGCCGCACCCGGAACAGCCCGCTGGCGCCACGCCACCCGCTGGCGCCGCTCCTCCGCCGCCGACGTCCGGCCACCCGCCGTACCAGGCCCCCGCCGGGCCGTACCAGGACCCGCCGCCGTACCAGGCCCCGGCCGGGCCGTACCAGGACCCGCCGCCGTACCAGGCCCCGGCCGGGCCGTACCAGGACCCGCCGCCCTACCTGACCCCCTCCGGGCCACCCCAGGACCCGGCGGCGCCGAAGCAGCGGCGCGGGCTGCTGATCACCTTGATCGTGCTGGCCGCGGCGATCCTGCTCTGCGGCGGTGGCGGCACGGCCGCGTTTTTCGCCCTTCGGAACGTCGAGGACGGCGAGGGCGCGAAGGAGCCGGCGGTGGCCGTGGAGGGCTTCCTCAGCGCGGTCTACCGCGACCAGGACGCGAGGAAGGCGACCGCTCTCGTCTGCTCGGCCGCCCGGGACGACAAGAAGATCGCCGCCAAGGTCGCCGAGGTGCAGCAGTACGCGGAGCAGTACCGGAATCCACGGTTCCGCTGGAGCACCCCGAAGGTGGACAACCAGACCGATGACCGGGCGACCGTCACCACCCAGGTCACCATGACCACCTCCGACGAGCGGGTGGCCAACCAGGAGCTGCGCTTCACCGTGGTGCACAAGACGGGTTGGTGGGTCTGCGACGTCTCGTGAGCCCGGCGCCTGGGTAGGCTCGACCGGTGGCAGCAGCTGAGCAGCCGGCCGAGCCCACCGGCACCGGGTGGCCGGCCCGCCTCCACGTGGTGACCGGCAAGGGCGGCACGGGCAAGACCAGCGTCGCCGCCGCGCTGGCTCTCGGGCTGGCCGGTGGTGGCCGGCGGACCCTGCTGATCGAGGTGGAGGGGCGGCAGGGCATCGCCCAGCTTTTCGGCACCGATCCGCTGCCGTACGAGGAACGGCACCTGACCGACGCCCCGCGCGGCGGCGAGGTGCGGGCCCTGGCCGTGGACGCCGAGGAGGCGCTCCTGGAATACCTGGACATGTTCTACAAGCTCGGCGCGGCCGGCCGGGCGCTGCGCAAGCTGGGTGCCATCGACTTCGCCACCACCATCGCCCCGGGCCTGCGGGACGTGCTGCTCACCGGCAAGGTCAAGGAGGCGACCACCCGGACCAACGGGCAGCGCCGGACGTACGACGCGGTGGTGCTGGACGCCCCGCCGACCGGGCGGATCGGCCGTTTCCTCAACGTCACCGCGGAGACCGCCCGGCTGGCCAAGGTCGGCCCGATCAAGACCCAGAGTGAGGGAGTCTCCGCGCTGCTCCGCTCGCCGATGACCGCCGTGCACGTGGTGACCCTGCTGGAGGAGATGCCGGTCCAGGAGACGGTCGACGCGATCGCCGAGCTGACCCAGCTCGGCTTCCCGATCGGCCGGGTGATCGTGAACGGCGCCCGACCGCCGGTGCTGGCCGGGCGCGAGGTGACCGCGGCCGAGCTGAAGCGGGGGCTGGCCGCCGCCGGCCTGCCGACCGACGCGCAGACCGTGGCCGGCCTGGCCGAGGAGGCCCGGGATCAGCGGGTACGCCGGGAGCTGGAGGACTCCCTCCGGGCCGACCTGGTGGAGCTGGGCCTGCCCCTGACCGAGCTGCCGCTGCTCCCCGAGGGGGTCGACCGGGCGGGGCTGGAGACGCTGGCCCGGGCGCTCGTCCGGGCGGATTGACTCACACCTGCGGGCAGCCCGGGCAGACACACCCTGCCGACCGATACGCTCGATTGGTGCCTTCCGAAGCCGCGGCGCCGCCACTGGACGTCGACCAGATCATCGCCGATCCCGGCGTGCGGATCGTGGTCTGCTGCGGGGCGGGCGGGGTGGGCAAGACGACCACCGCGGCCGCGCTGGCGCTGCGGGCGGCCGAGCGGCACGGCCGGCGGACGGTGGTGCTCACCATCGACCCGGCCCGCCGGCTGGCCCAGTCGCTGGGCCTGACCGAGCTGGACAACAAGCCCCGCCAGGTCAAGGGGATCGACGTCGAGGACAGCGGCGGCGAGCTGCACGCCATGATGCTCGACATGAAGCGGACCTTCGACGACGTGGTGCTGGCGCACACCGATCCGGCGAAGGCGGCGGAGATCTTCGCCAACCCCTTCTACCAGGCCATGAGCTCCACCTTCGCCGGCACTCAGGAATACATGGCGATGGAGAAGCTGGGCCAGCTGCACGCTCGGGGCGAGTGGGACCTGATCGTGGTGGACACCCCGCCGTCCCGCTCGGCGCTGGACTTCCTGGACGCGCCGGCCCGGCTCTCCCGCTTCCTCGACGGCCGGATGCTGCGGCTGCTGCTCGCCCCCGCGCGCAGCGGAGGGCGGAGCATGTTCAGCTTCGTCACCGCCGGCTTCGGGTTGTTCTCGAAGGCGGTGCAGAAGGTGATCGGGGCACAGCTGCTGACCGACCTTTCCGGCTTCGTCGCCGCCCTGGACTCGATGTTCGGCGGTTTCCGGCAGCGGGCCGAGCAGACGTACCGGATCCTTCAGGCCCGGGAGACGGCGTTCCTGCTGGTCGCGGCTCCGGAGCCGGACGCGGTCCGGGAGGCGGCCTACTTCGCGGGCCGGCTCCGCGAGGATCGGATGCCGTTGGCCGGCCTGGTGCTCAACCGGGTGCACCGGCCTGCGGTGCCGGAGCTGAGCGCGACCGACAGCGTGGCCGCAGCGGAACGGCTGGCCCGGGAGGGCGGGCACGCGCGCACCGTCGAGGTGCTGCGGGCCCACGCCGCGCTGGCCCAGCAGGCCGTACGCGAGCAGCGGGTGGCGGCCCGGTTCACCGAGGCGTTTCCCGGGGTGCCGACGGTGTCGGTGACGGCGCAGCCCGCCGACGTGCACGACGTCGACGGGCTGCGGACGATCGGCGAGGCGATCAGCCGGCGGTGAGCCGCCGGGCCGCCCAGCACAATGGTCAGTTGGCCGAGGTCACCAGAATCTTGTCCTTGCCGGCCTTATCCTTGGCGTTCTTCTTCATGGCCGCCTCGAACATCTTGCGCCAGCTGGTCACCTGGGGGTGACGGCGCAGCAACGCCCGGCGTTCGCGTTCGGTCATGCCACCCCACACGCCGAACTCGATCCGATTGTCGAGCGCGTCGGCCAGGCACTCGTACCGAACTGGGCAGCTCCGGCAGATCCGCTTCGCCACGTTCTGTTCGGCGCCCTGTACGAACAACGCGTCCGGGTCCCCGTTCTGACACGCCGCCAGTGACGGCCAGTCAGCGATCATGCCCATCTGTACACGTCCCCCCTTGCATCAACCACGACTTCGCGCGACCAGCCGTCGAATTCCCCCCGGTCGTCCGGCCGGCCTCCCCCAGGGCGGCGCGGACGACATGTGGCTCTGTCGCCGCCATCATCATGCTGGGTAGTCACCCGATTACGCAACGTTGTCGGCGAAATCCATCATTCCGGACACTCCCGGCTTCCCGGGCCTACGTCCGCCGTCTACCCGGTCGAGGTACGTGAAAACCCTGCGCGGCTCCCCCGTTCGGGGGAGACTTCCCGCCAGGTTTCACGCAACCGCAGACCAGGGTTCGTGCGTTTAGCACAACGAGGCCGGCGCGCGCAGGAAATGGGGAAAAGACGCCCCAGCGCCCCTCGATTCCTACTCGCGTACCCTGTCGAGGTGACCTGGATGCGGAAACGTGACCACAATCTGCTGACCAATGCCGCATCGCTGCTCGTCTGTGGCCTGTTGGCCGGCGTGGTGGTCGCGGCGGCGGCCTTCCCCGCCGTGGCGATGTCCGGGCTGGCCGCCAAGGCGGGCGCGGAAACCTACGGCGCGCTGCCGAAGACACTGAGCGAACCCCGCTCCCCGCAGATCACCTATCTGCTCGCCGCCGACGGCAAGACGCCGCTCGCCACCATGTACGACGAGAACCGCCGCAACGTCAAACTCAAGGACATCTCGCCGTACATGCAGAAGGCGATCATCGCGGCCGAGGACCACAACTTCTACAAGCACAACGGCGTCGACTTCAACGGCGTGGCCCGGGCCTTCGTCAACAACAGAGGCGGCGGCTCCAAGCAGGGCGCGTCGACGCTGACGATGCAGTACGTCCGGCTGACCATCTCGTACTCGGCGACCCACCCGGCTGACGTGGTGGCCGCGACCGAGGACACCAGCGCACGCAAGCTGCGCGAGATGTCGCTGGCCCTCCAGGTGGACAAGGATCTCTCCAAGGACGAGATCCTGGAGCGCTACCTGAACCTCGCCCCCTTCGGCAACGGCGCGTACGGCGTCTACGCCGCCAGCCAGGTCTACTTCCGCAAGCCGCCGAGCAAGCTGGACATCCAGGAGTCGGCGCTGCTGGCCGGGCTGGTGAAGGGGCCGACCATGTACGACCCCACCACCACGTCCGGCTACCAGGCGGCGGTGGAGCGGCGGGACTACGTCATCGAGAACATGGTGCTGATCGGCGCCATCACCCAGGAAGAGGCCGACCAGGCCAAGAAGATCACGTTGGAGGTCAACCACAAGCGCACCCCGAACGGCTGCGTCGCCGCCAACGTGCAGAGTTGGGGCTTCTTCTGCGACTACTTCTACCGCTGGTGGATGCAGCAGGAGACGTTCGGCTCCACCACCTACGACCGCGAGCGCCAGCTGAAGAGCGGTGGCTACACCATCACCACCAGCCTCGACGTGAAGGCCCAGAAGGGCGCCGACACGGCGGTGCGCCACAACCTGAGCGTGAACAGCAAGGCCGCCCGCATGGTCGCGGTGGTCGAGCCGGGCACCGGCCGGGTCCGCGCCCTCGCGACCAACCGGAACTACAAGCTCGACGACCCGAGCCACCCGCAGAACAAGCTCTCGAGCAATCCGGCGAAGGCCGCGAAGAAGATCCGGGGCAGCTACCCGAACACGGTGAACCCGCTGATCAGCGGCGGCGGCGGCATCACCGGCTACCAGGCCGGCTCGACCTTCAAGATCTTCACGGTGGTGGCCGCGCTGGAGAAGGGCTACCCGCTCGCCTACACAATGAACGCGCCGGACCAGTTCAAGTCCGAATACATCATCGACTCGGGCAACTCGGCCGCCTGCTCGGGCACGCACTTCTACTGCCCGAAGAACGCCAACCCGGCCATGGCCGGGCCGCACACCATGTGGAGCGCGTTCGGCTTCTCGGTCAACACCTACTTCGTGGCGCTGCAGCAGCAGGTCGGCGCGGAGAACGTGGTGAAGACGGCGCAGAAGCTCGGTATCACCTTCCGCGCCTCGAACGACGCCAAGTTCGCCGCCGACAAGAGCGCCGCGCACCAGTGGGGCGCGTTCACCCTGGGCGTCGCGCAGACCACGCCGCTGGAGTTGGCCAACGCGTACGCCACCCTGGCGGCGGACGGCAAATACTGCGAGCCGATCCCGGTCCAGGAGATCCGCGGCCCGGACGGCGAGAAGCTCGACATCGCCAACCCGCACTGTGAGCAGCGGATCAGCACGCAGGTGGCCCGGGCCGCGGTGGACGCCGCCCGTTGCCCGGTGGGCGACCGCTCCTCCACCTCACGCTGCCAGACCCCCACCGCTGGCGGGGTCCAGGGGTTCGTCGACGCCCCGGTGGCCGGCAAGTCCGGCACCACGGACGGGAACAAGACCTCCGCCCTGGTCTCGATGACGAAGCAGTACGCGGTCGCGGGCATCATGGCCGACCCGGACTGGCCGCAGACCACCCAGCAGATGGGGCACAGCGAGTCGGACGGTATCAATCCGGCCGTCATGGAGACGCTGCGCGCCGCCATGAAGGGCAAGGAGCGGATCGACTTCACTCCGCCGACCGGAAAGATCGTCTACGGCGACCAGCGCTCCATCCCGGGCGTCAAGTGCGAGTCGATCGAGACCGCCAAGTCACGGCTGCGCGGTGCCGGTTTCGAGCCGGTGGTGTCCAGCACCAAGGTGGCGTCGGAGTGCGCGGCGGGTATGGCCGCCGGCACCAGCCCGGACGGGAAGACCATCAAGGGTGGCGTGGTGACCATCATGGTCAGCTCCGGCCAGGGCAGCACGCCGAATCCCGACACCAGCACCGGGCCCGGCAACGGCCCCGGTAACGGCACCACGCCGACGCCCGGCAACGGGCGACGACCACGCGGCTGACCTGGAGAAACAACAGCGGGCGGGCACCCCTCGGGTGCCCGCCCGCTGCTTCTTCGGCCCGTCTCAGAGGCCGAGCTGCCGACGTACCTCGGCGGCGACCCGGCCCCCCTCGGCTCGGCCGGCCACCGCGGCCTGGGCCGCCTTCATCGCCGGGCCCATCTGCGCCTTCCCGGTGAGGCCGCCCGCGGCGAGCGCGCCCCCGACCAGCTCGGTCAGCTCGGCGTCGGAGAGCTGCTTCGGCAGGTAATGCTCCAGCACCTCCCCCTCGGCGGTCTCCTTGCCTGCCTGCTCAGTGCGACCGGCGTCGGCGAAGGCGGTGGCGGCCTCGCGCCGCTTCTTCGCCTCCCTGGTCAGCACCGCGAGCACCTCGTCGTCGGTGAGCTCGCGCTTGGCCTTGCCGGCGACCTCGGCGTTGCCGACGGCCGCGAGGGCCATCCGCAGCGTGGAGGTGGTCAGCTCGTCGCGCGCCTTCAGAGCGGCGCGCATGTCGGCGGTGAGACGATCCTTCAGCGTGCTCATGGGTGGTGAAACTACCCTGAACGTCATGCGAAAGCGCACACTATTCCGACTCGCCGCCGGGACCGCCGTCGCCGGCGCGGCCACCTTGGCGTACGCGTCGCTCGTCGAGCGAAACATGTTCACCCTGCGCCGGTACGACGTGCCGGTGCTGCCGACCGACGCCGAGCCGCTGCGCGTGCTGCACCTGTCGGACCTGCACATGATGCCCGGCCAACGGCGCAAGCAGGACTGGGTCGCCTCGCTGGCCGCCCTCGACCCGGACCTGGTGGTGGTCACCGGGGACAACATGGCCGACCCCGACGCGCTCCCCGGCGTGCTGCGTGCCCTGCAACCGCTGCTCGACCTGCCGGGTGCCTTCGTCTTCGGCTCCAACGACTACACCGGGCCGGTGTGGAAGAACCCGTTCACCTACTTCCTGCCGGACCGGGAGTACGCCGAGGGCCTGCCGCTGCCGTACGAGGAACTGCGCGACGTCTTCACCGGCGCCGGCTGGGCGGACCTCAACAACGCGCGGACCACCCTGAAGGCGGGGGGCCGGGAGATCGAGCTGGTCGGCGTCGACGACCCGCACATCGAGCGCGACGACTACGACGCGGTGGCCGGCCCGGTCGGCTCCGGGGCGGCGCTCACCATCGCCGTCAGCCACTCCCCGGAACCGGTCGTGCTGGACCGGATGGCCGCCGACGGCTTCGGGCTGCTGCTCGCCGGGCACACCCACGGCGGCCAGGTCTGCGTACCCGGCTACGGCGCGCTGGTGACGAACTGCGGCCTGCCCCGCTCGATGGCCCGGGGGCTGCACCGCTGGCCCGGCTCGGACGCCTGGCTGCACGTCTCCGCCGGCCTCGGTACGCACCCCACCGCGCCCGTGCGTTTCGCCTGCCCACCGGAGGCGAGCGTGCTCACGCTGATCCCCCGCTGATCCGTAGGTTGGCCCGGACGATCGGATCTTGGAGGGAAACGGCCCCTGGAGGGGCCACCCTCCTCCAAGATCTCCCGCTGGTCCTGGCGACGCGGCGGGAGGGGGGTACCGAGTTTGACCATCGGAGCGGGTGGGCTACTATTTGTCGGCACGCCTCGGGGTGTGGCGCAGCTTGGTAGCGCGCTTCGTTCGGGACGAAGAGGTCGTCGGTTCGAATCCGGCCACCCCGACCAGAGTAGGTGCAGCTCAGGGCCGGTCTCCTTCACGGGAGACCGGCCCTGAGTCGTTCCCCAGGGGTACCCGTGGAAGAAATCTGGGAGAAGATCTTGACGGAACGTCTCCCGGCCAGCCCTACCCTCGCGGCTTCAATAGCCGGTTAAGCGCTGCCACGGGCGAGCCGGGCGCCATCTCCCGGCGGGCCGCGAGCGCTGCTTCCCACCGGTCGGTGAGAACCGTAACGAGCCGCCGCCGCATCTCTGGCGTCACGTGCGAGTAGCAAGCCTGCACCGACCGATCCTCATGCCCCATCCGCTCGTCCATGAGCTTCGGAAGGGTGCCCAGCTCGACCATGACGGTCTTGTGGGTGCGTCTGAGGCCGTGTGGCGTCAGTCGGGGCGCGACAGGCAGAGGCTTGGGCGTGGCGCTCCGTAAAGCCTCTCCGCCGAGTGCAGCCTCCCGCCGGGAACGGCTACGCGTGTGGCACAGGGCCACCGAAAGATCGATATGCGGGTAGTGTCCACATCGTACGGACGATCATGTGGTGGCCGTCTCGCGTCCACCCGGGGTTCGGCAGCAAGATCTCAAACGGCGGCTGCCGTACGAGGAAGTTCCGGGGCGTTCACCACGCGGCCGTCCGGGAGGGAGCAGGAGAGCATGAATCTCACCCGTAAGGTGCTGGCGTCGGTCGCCGCGCTGGCCGTGTCGTTCGCCACGGTGCAGGTGATCACCGAGGCGCCGTCGCAGGCCGCCGTTTCGTGTTCGGGGACGATCACGTTCCGCCAGGCGTACCCGGCGAGCAACCCGGTGATGGAGTTGGTCATCTATTACAACAGCACGAACGGCGGCACCAACAGCGCCTGCACCAACCACCTCGGCGCGACGTACGGGAAGCCCGCCCGCACCACGGTGCAGATAGCCCGGTGCGCCCAGACCTCGGGTAAGGGCAACGCCTGCACGGTCACCGCGGCGTCCACTATTGACGACGACATCTACTCGTACTATGCCGGCCCGCGCGGCGTCACCGGCACCGCCAACAACTGCGTGGCGGCGGCCGGCATGTTGCAATGGGGCGACATCACGTACAACATCACCAGCGGCACCCAGGGCTGCTGAGCGGCCGCAGTGACCGCGAAGGGCGGACACCGCGCGCCGGTGCCGGCGGACGACCCACGGGACGTCCGCCCGCACGCGTCAGCTCTTCCAGGGATCACCGCTCCTCCTGAGGCAGCGAACCACGGCGAGCGGCTGCAACCGCACGACCTGGGCCGTCCAGCAGTCGGACGATTCGGTCGCGAGTTCTGCCCCACAGTTGCACACCAAGTTGGGGCCGTCTTGACCGGCGGGACCGCAGCAACCGCTACGACGCTTGTCGTCGGGGTGTAGGCAGCGTACGAGCAGGTCGTCTGGGCTGATCAGGACAGTGTTTCGTGGGCCTGCAGGGACCAGAAATCCCTCATCCTCGCTCCACACCACCGGTTCCGGACGGACTGCTAGCGACAGCGCGGGCAGGTCAACTGCTTTGGCCGAGGCCGGCCGGCAGCAGCCCTGATCCTTGCAGGGCAAGGGCCAGCGTGGCGAGGCAGGTCAAGCCAGGTTGCCGCCGTGTGACTTCCGGCTGTGTCCACACTTCCTGGACCACGGGCTGCGGTCGCCAGGCGTGTCTGCGCCGGGGGACCAGGTGGGGACCACACGGTGTGCGCGATGGTGGCCATCATGCCGTCGGCTACGTAGGGCGGCCCGAACGGGTCGACGTCGACCGCGAACTTCCCGCTTGGCACCCATGCAGGACAGGGCTCGCCAGGTCGTAGGTCAGACGGCGCGACCGGCTCCGGCAACTCCTCGAACTGCACCTCGTCGAGGTCGTTGGTAACGGAGGTTCTGCAGCGGACGCAGGCGAAGACCGTCATGCAGAGATCATCGGGTACCGCCGACGCTATGGAAGATGGGGTTCCACCACTCCAGAGCGAGCGGAAGCACCTGAACAGGGCCGGTAGATCAAATCTCCTGGCATCGTTGACGGGTGTTTGCGCTCATCCGATCCCGCCTGACCGACTGGACCACCCTCGTACCCCTGATCGCGATCTTGATACTCGCGGCGTGCTGGGGACGCCAACTGCCCGCAGTGGTGGTCGTGGTGGTGGCCGCGCTGCTGGCCGGCGCGGTGCTGGCCGCCGTGCACCACGCCGAGGTGGTGGCGCACAAGGTGGGTGAGCCGCTCGGCTCGCTGGTCCTGGCGGTGGCGGTAACCGTGATCGAGGTCGCGCTGATCGTCACCCTCATGATCAGCGGCGGGGCCAAGACCGAGTCGCTGGCCCGGGACACCGTCTTCGCCGCCGTGATGATCACCTGCAACGGGATACTCGGGCTGTCCCTGCTGATCGGCGCGCTACGGCGACGGGTGGCGGTCTTCAATCCGGAGGGCACCGGCGGAGCCCTGGCCACCGTGGCCACGCTCGCCACCCTCAGCCTGGTGGTGCCGAGCTTCACCATCGGCCGGCCGGGCCCGCAGTTCTCTCCTGCGCAGCTCACCTTCGCGGCGGTCGCGTCGCTCGCCCTCTACGGGCTCTTCGTGATGGTGCAGACCGGCCGGCACCGCGACTACTTCCTCCCGGTCACTCAGGAGGGCAGCGTGCTGGCCGTCGACGCCGACGGTGACGGGCACGCCGACCCGCCGTCGACGCGTACCGCGTGGGCCAGCCTGGCGCTGCTGATCGTGGCCCTGGTCGCGGTGGTCGGCAACGCCAAGCTCATCTCTCCGGCGATCGAGGCCGGCGTCTCGGCGGCGAACCTGCCGCCCGCGTTCGTCGGGGTGGTCATCGCCCTGCTGGTGCTGCTGCCGGAGACCCTCGCCGCGTCCCGGGCCGCTCGGCGGGACCGGGTGCAGATCAGCCTCAACCTGGCGCTCGGCTCGGCGATGGCCAGCATCGGGCTGACCATTCCGGCCATCGCGCTCGCCTCGATCTGGCTGGAGGGTCCGCTGGTCCTCGGCCTCGGCGGCACGCAGCTGACCCTGCTCGCGCTCACCGCGGTGACCGGGGTGCTCACCGTGGTGCCCGGGCGGGCGACCGTGCTCCAGGGCGGGGTCCACCTGGTGCTGCTCGCCGCCTTCGTCTTCCTCGCTGCGATCCCCTGACGGGTCGCGATCCCCTGACGGGTCGTGGTCACCGGACCAGCCGTGGCAAGCGACGTGTTTTTACTCACCCGCCGGCTCTGCCGAGCGCGTGACCGGCGGTAATCGGGTCGCGGGCCGTCGTACCCACCACACAGAATTCCAGCCATGCTGCGCCGCGCCCTGCCCGCCCGTCCGGAAGCCCGCCGGATCCTGCTCGGCACGCTGCTGTCGGCCATCGGGCGCGGGCTGACCCTGCCGTTCCTCTTCATCTATCTCACCGACGTGCGCGGCCTGACCGACAACCAGGCCGGCCTGGTGATCGGGTGGTTCGGTGCGGTGACCCTCGCCCTGTCCCCGCTGGGCGGGGCGCTGATCGACCGGTTCGGCGCCCGCCGGGTGGTGCTGCCCTGCCTGGTGATCGAGGCGCTGGGCACCGGCTCGCTCACGCTGGTCGACTCGCTCGGGACGGCGTTCGCGGTCAGCACGCTGATCGCGGTGGGCGGTTCGGCGCTCTGGTCCGGGCAGACCACCATCCTCGCCTCGCTCACCGACGACGGCGAGCGGCAGCGGGTCTTCGGTCTCCAGTTCGCCCTGCTCAACCTCGGCATCGGGGTGGGTGGCCTGATCTCCGGCGCGGTGGTCGACATCGCCCGCCCGGTGACCTTCCAGGCGATCTACCTGCTCGACGCACTGAGCTACCTGACGCCGGGCCTGATCCTGCTGACCCTGCCGCATGTCGGGCACCGGCTGGTGCAGAGTTCGGCGGCGGGCACCGGGCGGTCGGCGGGCGGCTACCTCACCGTGCTGCGGGATCGGCCGTTCCGACGGCTGGTCGTCTTCGGCCTGGTGCTCACCACCTGCGGGTACGCGCAGGTCGAGGTCGGTTTCGCCGCGTACTCGATCCGGGTGGTGGAGGTGACGCCGCGGGTGGTGGCCTGGGCGCTCGCCGCCAACACCGTGATGATCGTGCTCTCCCAACTGCTGGTGATCCGCCGGATGGAGGGGCGCAGCCGGACCCGGGGCCTCGCGGTGGTGGGCGCGGTCTTCGCGACCGCCTGGCTGGTGCTCGGCATGGCCGGCCTGGTCGGTACGGGCAACGCGTTGGTCGCGGCGTTCTGCGTGGTGGCCTGCTCGGCGATCTTCGGGTTCGGCGAGACGATGCTCTCACCGGTGATGCCGGCGTTGACCAACGCGCTCGCCACCGACGAGCTGCGCGGGCGTTACAACGCGATGACCTCCATGATCTTCGGGATCAGCGGGATCATCGGCCCGGTCACCGCCGGCCCACTGATCGGTGCGGCGCACGGGCGGCTCTGGGTGGCGGTCGTGGTGGGCGGCTGCCTGGTCGCGTCGGCGCTGGCCCTGTCGCTGCGCCGGCTGCTCACCCCCGCCCAGGACGGCCGCGCCACAGCCACCCCGGCCCGCGACCCGGAGCCCGCCGCCGCCTGAGCGACGATCAGAACCAGGAGGTACGCCCGGCGGCGTGACTCACCTGGACGGTGTGCGTGACGCAGCCGCCGTCGGCCACCCGGTGCAGCAGGAAGGCGGTCGGTTCGGCGACCAGCCCGACCTCCGGCTCGTCGGTCGTGGTCAGGCTCAGCTGCACCCAGGTGCTCGGCGCGGTGGTCAGCACCGTGCCGGCGAACGCGCTGGTCACCGGGCGGTGCAGGTGCCCGGCGGCGACGCGTACGACATGGGGGTGGCGGGCGACCACCGCGGCGAACGCGTCGGCGTCGGCGAGCCGGATGGCGTCCATCGCCGGCATCCCGACCGCGACCGGCGGATGGTGCAGGCACACCACGGCGGGCTGCTCCGGGCGGCCGGCGAGCACCCCGTCGAGCCAGCCGAGCTGCTCGTCACCGAGCCGGCCGCCGCTGCTTCCGGGGGCGAGCGAGTCCAGCACCACGAGCGTGCCGTCCGGGTGGTCGACGTGGTAGTGAGCCGAGAAGCCGCCCCCGAGGTAGGGGGTGCCGCCGAAGGTGTCGAGCAGCGACTCCCGGTCGTCGTGGTTGCCGGCGGCGAGATGCACCGGCAGCGGGAACCGCCCGATGATCTCGCGCAGCGCGACGTACTCGTCGGGGCGGCCGTTGCCGACGAGATCGCCGGTGATGACGACGCAGTCGGGCCGGGGTCGCAGCGCCAGCACCCGGCCGAGGGCGCGGTGCAGCCCGGAGGCCGGCTCGGCGGCGAGCGGGCCGGTGGTCACGTGCGGGTCGCTGAGCTGGGCGATGAGCATCGACGCCTCCTCGGGACCGGGATCCTCACGCTATCGCCGCCAGCCCCGCCGCGCGGCCCCGCCGTCTGGGTCGGCCGTGCCCACAGGCTGTGTCCACACCCTGTGGATAGCACATGTGTACGAGAGTCGTCGGGCTGCACGCTGAGTACCCTTGATCGCACCCCGACCCCTGACCAGGAACGACGTGGAGCACGAGCGAGTCATCCGAGACGTCACGGTCCGCCTCCCGATGGCGTCGACCGTTGTCGAGGCGTGCGAGTGGAGCGTCGCCGCGCTCGCCCGGTACACCCCTGCGGCGATCTCGATCCTGCTCCGGGTGCACGACCGGCTCCGCTGCGTCGCGGCCACCGGCGCCTGGCAGGTCTTCTCCACCGTGCCGCCACCGGCCGGGAGCGACAGCTCCCGCTCGGCTGGCGGCCACAATTCGGCCTCCACGCCGCTCGGCGGCACTCCGGACCGAATGAAGGCCGGCGCGGCGCCCCACGGCGACCTGGAGCGGTCGATTGTCGGCCGGGTGTACGCCTCCGGTAAGTCCGCCGCCGTCACCAACGTCACCGCCCTCCCCGACCACCTTCCGGTACGCCCCGACATCACCACCGAACTCTGCGTACCGGTGCTGGATCCGGCCGGCCGCCCGATCGGCGTGCTCGACCTGCAGTGGAGCGGCCCGGTCGAGCTGGCGCGGTGGCGGGAGACCGCCGAGCGACTCGCCCACCGGCTGGGTGCCCGGATCGTGGCGCTCGGCGGGCCACCGGCGGAGAGCCGCAGCGAGAAGCTGCTCCGGCACGCCGCCGCGATGACCGCCGCCGCCACCGAATGGGACCTGCTGGCCGCCACGCTCACCGCGGCCCGCGACGTATCGGCCCTCGCCGCCGCCGTGCTGCTCCTCGCCGGCCCGCCAGAGCCACGGCTGGGCGCGCAGACCGGCGTACCCGGCGAGCTGGAGTCCCGGATCCGGGCCGAACTGGCCGAGGCCGGGCCGGACGCGCTCGGTCGACTGATCGCCCGGGCGCACCGGCACGGCTCGGCGTACACCCTCGGCGAGGCCGGGCACCCCCCGACCGAGGACCATCTGCCGCTGGCCCGGGCCGGGGCCCGCACCCTGGTGGCGGTGCCGGTCGGGCCGCCGGACGCCGGCGGGGTGCTGCTGGTCGCCGACGATCGGCTGCTGCGCCCCGACCCGACCACGGTCAACCTGCTGGAGCTGCTGGCCGGGCAGGCGTGGGCCTGCCTGGACCGGCTGCGTACGCTCGCCCGGCTGCGCGAGGAGGCCAGCTCGGACCCGCTCACCGGCCTACGGCACGCCGGGCCGTTCGAGCAACGGATCGCGAGCGCCACGCCGGGGCGTACGGCCCTGCTGGCCATCGACGTGGACGGCTTCAAGGACGTCAATGACACGTACGGCCACCAGGCCGGGGACCGGCTGCTGGTCGGGCTGGCCCGGGCGCTGGAGGGGGCGCTGCGGCAGGGCGACGAGCTGTACCGGACCGGCGGCGACGAGTTCGTCGCGGTGATCGAGGTCAGCCGCCCGGAGGAGGCGGTCCGCATCGCCGAGCGCCTCACCGAGGCGGCCCGGCGCACCGGCCGCACCATCAGCGTCGGCGTCGCCCTGCCGCACCCCGGCGAGTCCCCCGAACGCACCCTGCACCGCGCCGACCAGGCCCTCTACACCGTGAAGCGCCAGGGCCGCGACGGCGTCCGCCTCTCCGCCGCCTAAACCGTCAGGAGCGGGCGAGTTCGGCGGCGAGGAGTTCGGCGATCTGGGCGGTGTTGAGGGCGGCGCCCTTGCGGAGGTTGTCGCCCGTCACGAACAGGTTGAGGGCGCGGGGGTCGTCGACGGCGCGACGGATCCGGCCGACCCAGGACGGGTCGGTGCCGACGGCGTCGATCGGCATCGGGAACTCGCCGGCGGCCGGGTCGTCGACCAGGATCACGCCGGGGGCGTTGCGCAGCACCTCCCGGGCGACCTCGGCGTCCACCTCGGTGGCGAAGACCGCGTGCACCGCGACCGAGTGGCCGGTCACCACCGGCACCCGTACGCAGGTCGCGGAGACCTTCAGATCGGGCAGCCCGAGGATCTTGCGCGACTCGTTGCGCATCTTCATCTCCTCGGACGACCAGCCCCCGTCGGCCAGCGAGCCCGCCCAGGGCACCACGTTGAGCGCCAGCGGCGCCGGGAACGGGCCCAGCTCGTCGCCGACCGCCTGCCGCACGTCTCCGGCGCGGGAACCGAGCACCCGATCCCCGGCGATCTTGCCGAGCTGGGCGTGCAACACGTCCACGCCGGCCTGGCCCGCCCCGGACACCGCCTGGTACGACGCGAGCACCAGCTCACGCAGGCCGTACTCGCGGTGCAGCGGGGCGACCGCCACGATCATCGCCAGGGTGGTGCAGTTGGCGTTGGCGATGATCCCCTTGGGCCGGTTGCGCACCTGCTCCGGGTTGATCTCGGGGACCACCAGCGGGACGTCCCGGTCCATGCGGAACGCACCGGAGTTGTCCACCGCGATCGCGCCCCGGCCGACCGCGATCGGCGCCCACTCCGCGGAGACCTCGTCGGGGACGTCGAACATCGCCACGTCCACCCCGTCGAACGCCTTTGGGGTGAGCGCCCGCACGGTGAGCAGTTCGCCTCGACACTGCACCTGCCGCCCGACGGAGCGCTCGGAGGCGAGCAGCCGGATCTCCCCCCAGACGTTGCGCCGGGAGGAGAGGATCTGGCACATCACCGTGCCGACGGCACCGGTCGCCCCGACCACGGCGAGGGTGGGCAGCGACGACATCGCGCGCTACCGCCCGGTGCCGGCGTAGACCACGGCCTCAGACTCGCCGCCCAGGTCGAAGGCGTCGTGGATGGCCCGGACGGCCTTGTCGAGGTCGGTGTCCCGGCAGACCACGGAGACCCGGATCTCCGAGGTGGAGATCATCTCGATGTTCACCCCGGCCGCGCCGAGGGCGGCGAAGAAGCCGGCGGCGACGCCCGGGTGCGAGCGCATGCCGGCGCCGATCAGCGAGACCTTGCCGACGTGGTCGTCATAGAGCAGGCCCTTGAACTTGACCACGTCCTGGATCTTGTTGAGGGCGGCCATCGCCGTCGGGCCGTCGGCCTTGGGCAGGGTGAACGAGATGTCCGTGCGGCCGGTGCCCTCGGTGGACACGTTCTGCACGATCATGTCGATGTTGATCTCGGCCCCGGCCACGGTGTTGAAGATCTGCGCAGCCGCGCCCGGTTCGTCAGGCACCCCGACGATGGTGATCTTCGCTTCACTGCGGTCGTGGGCCACCCCGGTGATCAGTGCCTGTTCCACAGGAAGGTCCTCCATCGATCCGGTGACCATGGTGCCGGTGCTGGTCGAGTATGACGAACGGACGTGGATCGGCAACCCCGCGCGCCGGGCGTACTCGACGCTGCGCAGGTGCAGCACCTTGGCGCCGCAGGCGGCCAGCTCCAGCATCTCCTCGTAGGTGATGTTCTTGATGTGCCGGGCGTTCGGCACGATCCGCGGGTCGGCGCTGAAGATGCCGTCCACGTCGGTGTAGATCTCGCAGACGTCCGCATCGAGCGCGGCGGCGAGCGCCACCGCGGTGGTGTCCGACCCACCCCGGCCCAGCGTGGTGACGTCCTTGGTGTCCTGCGAGACACCCTGGAAGCCGGCCACGATGACCACCGCGCCCTCGTCCAGCGCGCCCTTGAGGCGGCCCGGGGTGACGTCGATGATCCGGGCCCTGCCGTGCACGGAGGTGGTGATCACGCCAGCCTGCGAGCCGGTGAACGAGCGGGCCTCGTACCCCAGGTTGTGGATAGCCATGGCGAGCAGCGCCATGGAGATCCGCTCCCCGGCGGTGAGCAGCATGTCCAGCTCGCGGCCGGGCGGCAGCGGGCTGACCTGGTTGGCCAGGTCGAGCAGTTCGTCGGTGGTGTCGCCCATCGCGGAGACCACCACGACCACGTCGTCGCCGGCCTTCCGGGCGGCCACGATTCGCTCGGCCACCCGCTTGATCCGCTCGGCGTTGGCGACGGAGGACCCGCCGTACTTCTGCACTACGAGTGCCACGACGGTGCACTCCCTCCCAGCGACGACCCTGAGCGTGCCGGCGCCGCCGGGAATCCGGCCCGGCGGCGCGTGTCAGACCTTCCCAGGGTATCGGTCCCGGTGCGGCGCCGAACCGGGTGATCCCACCATCCGGCCGGAGGTGGGGTGACTCACGAACGCCGCCCGGGTCGGTCGCGGCCCGCGCGACACGCCGGGACAACAGCCGTACGGCGGGCTCCCGCGGCCCCTCCGGGCACCGCAGAATATCCCGGTGCACGCTCACCTCCGCGCAGCCCGGCGGCTGGCCGGCGCCCTGGCGATCGCTCTGCCGGCACCGCTGGCCGCCTGCACCGCCGACCCGCCCCCGCCCGCCCTGGTCAGTACCGCCGACCCGATACCGGCGGAGGCGGACGCGGCCCGCGACGAGCTGGCCGCCCTGGCGGCCGCCGCCCAGGATCGCCACCTGACCGCCACGTACACGTTGACCACGGGAGACGACCCGGCCCGGACGATCTCGGTGACCAGCGCGAACGACGGCTCCTGGCGGGTGGACGTGCCCGGTTGGGGGCGCGGCGGCACGGTCGACGTCTCGCTCGCCGCCACCGCCGACGGGCTGTTCCAGTGCGCCCTGCCCTCGGCGGGTCACCCCGAGCCGGCGAGCTGCGTACGCCTCGGCGCCCCCGACGATGCTGTACCGGGAAAGCTGGACCCCCGGGTGCAGCACCCGTTCACCGACTCACTGGAGGTGCTCACCGACCGGCGTGCCCCGCTCGCGATCTCCCCGGCCACCCCGCCGGCCGGGATGAGCGGGCAGTGCTACTCGGTGGACTCGACGTCCGCCTCCCTGAACGCCCCGCTGGACGTGGGCATCTACTGCTTCCGGCCGGACGGCACCCCGTCCGGGGTCCGGGCCGCCTTCGGCACGCTGACGCTGGCCGGCGAGCCCGGCGCGGCGCCGGCCACCGTGCAACTGGCCGGACCGGTCACCGACGCCGAACCCGTCGGCCGACACGCCCCCACGGAAGACCCGAGCCCGACAACGCAGTAGACCGATGCGAAGCCCCGGCCGCTCATGGGACTCGCGTCTCAAAATGCGGACGCCGCTACCAGCGGCCCCCCTGATCACGTAGGGTCACCCTGTCATGTGGCGGGCGTACCTTCTCCTTCGCTGCCGCGACGGGGCCTGACGGCCGGCACCTCGTCGCGGGGCTGAACCGCGCCGTCCAGCAATCCGAACTTCTCCTCGGCACCGCGCGGGCAACGTCGCCCCGCATCTCGCCGACACCTTCCGATCTGCTGACGCCACATGTTCCCAGGGAGCTCTCCGAGATGGCTCAACCTGCCACTGAAGCTGAGACCGATCCGATCGCCCGGCAGCGCCCCAGCCGGATGCCGTTCCACCGTTACCTGCCCTACCACCAGCAGTTCCATCTCGACCTGCCGGACCGCACCTGGCCCACCCGCCGGGTCGAGGCCGCGCCGCGCTGGTGCGCGGTGGACCTCCGCGACGGCAACCAGGCCCTGATCGACCCGATGTCGCCGGAGCGCAAGCGCCGGATGTTCCAGTTGCTCGTACAGATGGGCTACAAGGAGATCGAGGTCGGTTTCCCCTCGGCCAGCCAGACCGACTACGACTTCGTCCGGCAGCTGATCGAGCAGGATCTGATCCCCGAGGACGTCACCATCCAGGTGCTCACCCAGTGCCGGGAGCATCTGATCGACCGGACCTTCGAGTCGCTGCGCGGCGCCCGCCGGGCCATCGTGCACTTCTACAACTCCACCTCCACGCTCCAGCGGCGGGTGGTCTTCGGCCTGGACCGGGACGGCATCACCGACATCGCCACCACCGGCGCCCGGTTCTGCCAGAAGTACGCGGAGATCCACACCCCGGACACCGACATCCGCTACGAATACTCCCCCGAGTCGTACACCGGCACTGAGCTGGAGTACGCGCTGGAGGTCTGCGCGGCGGTGATCGACGCCGTTGACCCGACGCCGGACCGCAAGCTGATCGTCAACCTGCCGGCCACCGTCGAAATGGCCATGCCGAACGTGTACGCCGACTCGATCGAGTGGATGCACCGGCACCTGCCCCGGCGGGACAGCCTGGTGCTGAGCCTGCACCCGCACAACGACCGGGGCACCGGCGTGGCCGCCGCCGAGCTGGGCCTGCTGGCCGGTGCGGACCGGGTCGAGGGCTGTCTGTTCGGCAACGGCGAGCGCACCGGCAACGTCGACCTGGTGACCCTGGGGCTCAACCTCTTCTCCCAGGGCATCGACCCGATGATCGACTTCTCGAACATCGACGAGGTTCGGCGGGCGGTCGAATACTGCAACCAGCTCCCGGTGCACGAGCGGCACCCGTACGCGGGCGATCTGGTCTACACCGCCTTCTCCGGCTCGCACCAGGACGCGATCAAGAAGGGCTTCGACGCCCTGCACGCCGATGCCGCGACGGCCGGCGTGCCGGTCGACGAGTTCACCTGGGCCGTGCCGTACCTGCCGATCGACCCGAAGGACCTGGGCCGCACCTACGAGGCGGTCATCCGGGTCAACTCGCAGTCCGGCAAGGGCGGCGTCGCGTACATCATGAAGTCCGAGTACCAGCTCGACCTGCCACGCCGCCTCCAGATCGAGTTCTCCGGCGTGGTCCAGCGGGTCACCGACCACGACGGCGGCGAGGTCGAGCCGGCCGCGATGTGGGACATCTTCGCCCGCAACTACCTGGTCGACCACCAGGTCGACCCGGCGGTCACCGTGGCCGACTACACCATCGGCACGGCGGACGGCAAGGTCGAGATCGAGGTCCAGGTCGGCTTCGGCGGCGAGGCCCGCTCGCTCGCCGCGATCGGCAACGGCCCGATCGACGCGTACGTCAACGCGCTGCAGGCCCTGGGCGTGGCGGTACGCGTGCTCGACTACCACGAACACGCGCTCTCCTCCGGTGGAGACGCGCAGGCCGCCGCCTACGTCGAGTGCGAGGTGGACGGGCACCCGGTCTGGGGCGTCGGGATGGACGCGAACATCGTGACCGCCTCGGTGAAGGCGGTCACCAGCGCCGTCAACCGCGCCCGCGCCTGACCCTGGGAAGGCGGGGCCCCTTCGGTGTTAAGAAGGGGCCCCTCCCTTACCGCTCGGTCGGTGGATCAGTAGGGCGGCGAGCGCGGCGCCGAGCAGCAGCAGACCGGCGCACCAGAGCATCGCCCCACGAAACGCGGCGGCCAGCGTCGCCTTCTGCTCGTATCCGGTGCCGGAGAGGCCGACCAGCAGCGGCAACGCGGCCACCGCCAGCAGACCCCCGGCCCGGGACGCGGCGTTGTTGAAGCCGCTCGCCACCCCGGCGAACCGGTCCGCCACGGCCGCCAGCACCGACGTGGTCAGCGGCGCCACCACCAGGGTCAGGCCCGCCCCGAACAGGGCCACCCCGGGCAGCACGTCCACCCAGTACGACGCCCCCGGCCCGACCCGGCGCAGCAGCAGCAGACCGGCTGCGGCGAGCACCGGCCCGACGGTCAGCGGCAGCCGCGGTCCGATCCTGGACGACAGCGCCCCGGCCCGGGGCGAACCGACCAGGAGCAGCACGGTCATCGGCAGGGTGGCCAGCCCGGTGCGCAACGGGGACCAGCCGATCCCGTTCTGCAGATAGACGGCGAGGAAGAAGGTGAACCCGCCGAGGGCCGCGTACACCAACACGGTGAAGACGTTCAGCACCGAGAAGAGCCGACTGCCGAAGAGCTTGGTGGGCAGCATGGCGGCTTCCCCGCGCCGCCGCTCGACCAGCACGAAGAGCACTGCGGCGAGCACCCCGACCAGCACCGACGCCAGCACCGCCGGGATGCGTCCGCCGCGCGCGTCGATCAGGGCGTACGTGACGCCGCCGAGGCCCAGCGCGCCGAGCACCGCGCCGACGATGTCGAACCGCCGTTTCGCCCCGGTACGCGAGGCGGCCACGTCGCGGCTCTCCGGCACCCAGCGCAGCGCGGCGAGCACCACCGCGACGGCGAGCGGCAGGTTGATGAAGAAGATCCACCGCCAGGAGAGCGCGTCGATGAGCCACCCGCCGAGAAGTGGGCCGAGGGCGGTGGAGACTCCGGACAGCCCGGACCAGGTGCCGATCGCCCGCCCCCGGTCGTCCGGATGGAAGCTGGCCTGGAGCACGGAGAGCGAACCGGGGGTGAGCAGCGCCCCGCCGGCGCCCTGCAGGAACCGGGCCACGATCAGCCAGCCGGTCCCCTGGGACAGCCCGCAGAGCATGGACGCCGCCGCGAACCAGGCCACGCCGATCAGGAAGACCCGCCGGCGGCCGAACCGGTCACCGAGCGCGCCGCCGAGCAGCACGAACGCGGCCAGCATCAGCAGGTATCCGTTCACCGTCCACTGCAAATCCGCGACGCTGGCCTTGAGGGTCGCGCCCAGCCGGGGCAGCGCCACGTTGACCACCGTGCTGTCCAGGAAGACCATGCCGGAGGCGAGGATCGCGGCGAGCAGCGTGCCCCGCCCGGCGGCGGTGCCCATCCGGAGCGCGGGAGTGGCTGCGGTCATGGGTATCCACTCTGCCCGCACTCCACTGACGACGCCACGAATCACCGAAACCGTTTTTGGGTACTGTGCGGATTCGCCATGAGCACGCAAGCTGGAAGGTGTCGTCTGTGCGTACGAGATCAGGAGTCCGGGCCGGGCTGGCGGCCGCACTCGCGGCGGCGGTCGCCCTGGGCATGGCCGGCTGCGTGCCGGTGGACGACGAGCCGGAGCTGTCGACGAGTAACAGCGCCGGGACCGGGACCGGGGCTGTCACCAAGCAACTCAACGAACTGACGGTGGCCGCCGCCGGGGCCATGAAGGGCTACAGCCGGTCCCGATTCCCGCACTGGCGGAAGACCGGCAAGAACTGCGACGTGCGGGACAGCGTGCTGCAGAAGGACGGCAACGACATCAAGCTCAACGGCTGCGATGTGGTCGGCGGCACCTGGAAGAGCCTGTACGACGACGTGGTCTTCGACGACCCGGCGAAGGTGGACATCGACCACGTGGTGCCGCTGGCCAACGCCTGGCGCTCCGGCGCGGACGAGTGGGACGACGCGAAGCGCGGCGACTTCGCCAACGACCTGACCCGGCCGCAGCTCATCGCGGTCTCCGCGCGCTCCAACCGGGCAAAGGGTGACCAGGACCCGTCCCAGTGGAAGCCGCCGAGCCATGCGTACTGGTGCCAGTACGCTACGGACTGGGTGGCGGTCAAGCACTACTGGCAGCTGACGGTGACCAGCGCCGAGAAGACCGCCCTCGCCGACATGTTGGAGGGCTGCCCATGAGCGAGCGCCAACCAGGTTCCGCCTCGGCCGGGATGACGGCCGACGGCACCCCGCCCGGTCGCGCCGACGTCCCCGGGGCGGGCATGTCCGCCGACGCCGCCCCGCCCGGCGGCGCCCCGGAGGGTGCGGGCTCGCAGCAGCGGACCAGCGACATCACGGCCGGCCCGGGCGGGGTGATGACCGACGAGGTCGGCGTGGTGACCGGCGAGCTGACTCTGTGCACCGAGTACGCCGACGGCCAGGTCACCCTGCACGTGCAGTACAAGGACGCCGACGAGTGGTACGTGGTGACCGGCGGGCAGGTGCCGCTGGCCGAACCGGCCAGCCTGGACGCCGTGCACGCCATCGCGGTCGCCCTGCTCGACCGTCCGGAGGGCTGAGACGCGCCGAGGCCCCCTGCCCGTGACCGGGCAGGGGGCCTCGTGCTGTGCTCACGGGGTAGGGATCAGCTCACCGGGCTCGCTCGGCGGTACGCCCTCGTCCGGCCGGACCAGTTCCGGCTCCACCTCGTGCGGCCGGATCCGGCCGTCGGCGATCTGCTCGGCATAGTGACAGGCCACCCGGTGCCCGCTGAGCACCTCGCGCAGCGCCGGCCGCTCGTCTGCGCAGCGGGTCGGCTGGGCCCAGGGGCAGCGGGTGTGGAACCGGCACCCGGCCGGCGGGTTGCTCGGCGAGGGCAGGTCGCCGGCGAGCAGGATCCGCTCGCGGCGGTCCTCCACCGTCGGGTCCGGCACCGGCACCGCCGACATCAGCGCCTTGGTGTACGGGTGCATCGGCTCGCGGTAGAGGTCGTCGCTGGACGCCTCCTCCACCAGCCCGCCCAGGTACATCACCCCGACGGTGTCGGCGATGTGCCGCACCACCGCCAGGTCGTGGGCGATGATCAGGTACGTCAGGCCCCGCTCGTTCTGCAGGTCCTCCAGCAGGTTGAGCACCTGCGCTTGAATCGACACGTCCAGCGCGGACACCGGCTCGTCGGCGACGATGAGGTCCGGGTCGAGCACCAGCGCCCGGGCGATGCCGATGCGCTGCCGCTGGCCGCCGGAGAACTCGTGCGGGTACTTGCTGAGCGCCGAGGCGGGCAGCCCGACCGCCTTCAGGGCGTCCCGGAGCCGCTGCGCGGTGGCCGCCTTGTCATCGGCCAGCCCGTGCGCCTTGAGCCCCTCGACCAGCAGCGATTCCACCGACTGGCGGGGGTCGAGGCTGGACAGCGGGTCCTGGAAGATCATCTGCATCCGGCGGCGGGCCCGGCGCATCGTCTCGCCCTTGAGCGAGCGGACGTCGGTGCCGTCGAAGATGACCTCTCCGTCGGTCGGCTCGACCAGCCGCAGCAGGCCCCGGCCGAGGGTGGACTTGCCACACCCCGACTCGCCCACCAGGCCGTACGTCTCACCCTTGTTGATCGACAGCGAGACGCCGTCGACGGCGTAGACGTAACCGACCGTACGGTCGAAGAGCACGCCGCTCTTGATCGGGAAGTGGACCTTGACGTCGCGTAGTTCGACCAGTGGTTCGGTTCGCTCGGTCACGGCACCGCCACCTCCTCGGAAACGGGGTTGTTGCAGCGCAGGTCGCCGCCGGTCGCGTTGGGTTCGAGCGGGGGCGTCCCCTCCAGGCAGGCGTCCACCACCCGGTCGCAGCGGGGCGCGAACGCGCACCCCTCGACCCAGGGGATGTTGTCGGCGACCGAGCCGCGGATGGCGTGCAGCCGCTCGCCCCGGGGGGCGTCCAGCCGCGGCACGGAACTGAGCAGCCCGTGGGTGTACGGGTGCCGCGGCCGGGCGAACAGCTCGTGCCGGGCGGCTCGCTCGACCACCTTGCCGCCGTAGAGCACGTTGACCGTGTCGCAGAGGCCGGCCACCACGCCGAGATCGTGCGTGATCATGATCAGCGCGGTGCCGGTCTCTTCGACGAGCTGCCGGAGCAGGGTGAGGATCTGCGCCTGGATGGTCACATCCAGCGCGGTGGTCGGCTCGTCGGCGATCAGCAGCCGCGGCTTGCAGGCCAGCGCGATGGCGATCAGCGCGCGCTGCCGCATGCCGCCGGAGATCTGGTGCGGATACTCCTTCAGCCGCCGGGTCGGGTCCGGGATGCCGACCGCGTCGAGCAGCTCCCGGGCCTCCTTCAGCGCCGCCTTGCGGTCCATGCCCCGGTGCCGCTCCAGCACCTCGGCCACCTGGACGCCGATCGGCACGACCGGGTTCAGCGAGGAGAGCGGGTCCTGGAAGATCATGCCGATGTCCCGGCCGCGCCGGTCCCGCATGTCGCTTGAGCGGAGCTGGAGCAGGTCGGTGCCGTCGAACATCACCTGGCCGCTGACCTTGTTGCCCCGCTTGGGCAGCAGGCCCATGATCGCCAGGCTGGTCACGCTCTTGCCGCAGCCGGACTCGCCGACCAGGCCAACGGTCTGCCCCGGCTCCACGCTGAAGCTGACCTTGTCGACCGCGGTGAACGACCGCTCACCGCGACGCTGGAACACCACGCTCAGATCGCGTACGTCGAGCAGGCTCATCGGGTCACTTCCTCACGGTGCTGGTATTTCGCTCGCGAATGCGGGGCTCGCACGCTCACTCCTGGCGCTCGCCGCCGGCCAAGGCCGGTTGGGCTGGTCCACCGCATCGCCGTCACCGCCGGTTCTTCGGGTCGATCGCCTCGCGCATCCCCTCACCCAGCAGGGTGAAGCCGAGCGCGACCACGATGATCGCCAACGCGGGGTAGTAGGCCAGCTCGGGCCGCACCTCGAAGTAGCGGACACCGTCCACACCGAGCATCAGGCCCCACTCGGCCCGGTTGATGTCCGGGTCGCCGAGACCGAGGAAGGAGAGCGAGGCGGCTTCCAGGATGGCGGTGGAGAGGGTCAGCGTGGCCTGCACGATCACCGCAGTCATCGCGTTGGGCAGCATGTGCCGCATCACGATGGAGTTCGTCTTCACGCCCAGCGCCCGAGCGGCCAGCACGTGGTCGCTCTCCCGCTGGGCCAGCATCGAACCGCGTAGCAGCCGGGCGAAGATCGGCACGTTGACGATGGCCACCGCCATGATCACGGTCCACTGGCTCGACCGGCTGGCCATGGCGACCAGGCTGATCGCCAGCAGCAGGGCCGGCAGGGCCAGCATCACGTCGGTGAGGCGCATCAGGATGTTGTCGACCCAGCCGCCGAAGGCACCGGCGACGGCCCCGACCAGCGCCCCGAGCGCCAGCCCGATCAGCGTGGCGAGCACGCCGACGAAGAGGGTCTGCCGACTGCCGTAGATCAGGCGGGAGAGGAAGTCCCGGCCCATCGGGTCCGACCCGAGCGGGAACCCGTCGGTGGTGCCGGGGATGTTGTCGACGGTGAGGTTCTTGGTGAGCTCGTCGAAACGCTGCGCCGGGTCGTGCGGCGCGAGCAGCGGCGCGAGGACCGCCACCAGGACGAACACCGCGACGATGACCACGCCGACCATGGCGACGGGGTTACGCCGCAGCCGACGGCCCGCGTCCCGGAGCAGGCTGACGCCGCCCTTGTCGGCGCTGGCCTGGGCCAGCGCATCCAGCTTCGCCTTCTTGCGGTCGCCGAGCCGGCCGATGCCGCGCTCGGCCGCGCCTTCGCGCGGCTTGTCGGTGGCGGGCGTGTCGGCGCCGTCGCGGGGGGTGGCCACCCCGGGCCGGGTGATCGGGTCGCTCATGCGGCCACCTCGCTTCGCTCGGCGGCAGCATGAGGCTCCGCCGCACTGTGCCTGATGATTCGCTCGCTACGCTCGCTCATCGCACACGCACCCTCGGGTCGATGACGGCGTAGGAGAGGTCGACCAGGAGGTTGACCACCACGAAGACCACCGCGGCCAGCAGGATCAGCGCCTGGAGCACCGGGTAGTCACGGCCGCCGCTGATCGAGTTGGTGATCAGCGTGCCCAGGCCACCCCAGTTGTAGACCTTCTCGGTCAGCACCGCGCCGGAGAGCAACGCGCCGGTCTGCAGGCCGATGGTGGTGACCACGGGCAGCAGGGCGTTACGCAGGATGTGCCGGCCCCGGATGGTCTTGTGCCGCAGGCCCTTCGCCTCGGCCGTGCGGACGTAGTCCTCGTTGAGCACGTCCAGCACGCTGGCCCGCGTCATCCGGACGATTACCGCCAGCGGGATGGTGGCCAGGGTGAACGCCGGCAGGATCAGGTGCCACAGCGCGTCGGCGGTGACGTCGAACTCCCGGGTGAGCAGCCCGTCCAGGACGAAGAACCCGGTTACGTGGGTGCTGTCCAGGCCGGTGCTGAGCCGCCCGGAGGGCGGGAACCAGTGGATGTTCTGGGTGAAGACGTCCTTGAGCAGGTAGCCCAGGAAGAAGATCGGGATCGAGATGCCGAGCAGGGTGCCGGCGATGCTCAGGTTGTCCAGCAGCCGGCCCTTGTACCGGGCGGCGAGGTAACCGAGCGGGACGCCCAGCCCGATCGCGATGATCATGGCGGCCAGGGCCAGCTCGATGGTGGCCGGGAAGGCACGCCCGAGCACCTCGGTCACCGGGTCACCGTTCCGGATCGAGTTGCCGAAGTCGCCGGTCACGACCCGCTGCATGAACTTGGCGTACTGCACCAGGATCGGCTGGTCGTAGCCGAGCGCCTTGGTCAGCAGCACTCGGCGCTCCGGGGTGCCCCGCTCACCGAGCAGCGCCTCGACCGGGCCGCCGGGCAGATTCCGCAGCCAGATGAAGATCAGCGCTGACAGGGCTATCAGGGTCACCACCAACTGGAGCAGTCGGCGGACTATGACTCGCAACATCTCTCACACACCAGATTCTCGATAACAGCGGGTCGGCCCGGGCCGGGGAAGCCCGGCCCGGGCCGATTCCACGTACGGCGTCAGTGACAGCGTCAGCCGACGCTGACCGTGTCGAACCGCTCGTCGGTCAGCGGGCTGGCGATCAGGCCCTTGACGTCCTTGGTGACCACGATGGCCGGCGGGGCGTGCCAGATCGGCACGGCCGGCAGCCACTTGGTGGCGATGTCGCGGTTGACCTGCTCCCAGGCGGCCCTCTTGCCGGCGTCGTCGACGGTGGCGTCGGCCTTCGTGATGGCCTCGAACATGTCGGTCATCGCCGCGTCACCGAACTCGGTCTTCGCCCGACCGAAGAAGGTCCCGACGAAGTTGCCCGGGTCGTTGTAGTCACCGGTCCAGCCGAGGAGGTGCAGGTCGTGCTTGCCGAACTGCTGCACGTCGTCCTTGTAGCCGCCGTTCCACGGACGGGACACACCGTTGACCTTGAAACCGACGGCCTGCAGGTCGTTGGCGAGGACGGTGAAGATCTCCTGCGGGTTCGGCATGTACGGCCGAGAGACGTCGGTCGGGTAGTAGAAGTTGAGGGTCATCCCCTCGGCCCCGGCCTCCTTGAGCAGCTGCTTGGCCTTCTCCGGGTCGTACTCGTACTTCTGCACGTCCGGGGCGTAACCGAGCACGGTGTCCGGCATGAACTCGTCGGCGACCTTGGTGCCACCCGGGCCCTTGGTCTGCACGAGCTGCTGACGGTTGAGGGCGTAGGCGATCGCCTGACGCACCCGCAGGTCCTTCAGCTTCGGGTTCTTCTGGTTGATGCCCAGGTAGAGGATGTTGAACGCCGGGCGGTTGATGACGTTGAAGCCCTCCGACTCCAGCGCCTTCCGGTCGGCCGGGGCCGGGAAGTCGATGCCCTGGACGGTGCCGGCGCGCAGCTCCTGCTTGCGGGTGTTCTCGTCCTCGATGACCTTGATGATCACCTTGTCGACCTTGGCCTTCTCGCCCCAGTAGTCGGCGTTCCGGTTCAAGGTGATCTCGTTCTTCGACTTGTCCCAGCCACCAAAGGTGAACGGGCCGGTGCCGACCGGGTGCTCGTTGGCGAACGCGCTGTACTCGAAGGAGTCGCCGTTCTGCTTGACCGTGTCGGCGTCGTACTTCTTCAGCGCGTCCGGGCTGGCGATCGAGAGCGAGGTCAGCGCGAAGGCCCCGGGGAAGGCGCCCTTGTACTCGTTCATGGTGATGACGGCCGTGTTGTCGTCCGGCGCGTCGCACTTGTTGTAGAGCGCCTTGCCGGCGTCATCGCTCTCGTTGTGCGCGAAGCCGCCGAAGACGTCCATGTAGTAGAGCATCTGCGACTGGGCCGCAGCGCCCTTCATGTTGTACCAGCGGTCGAAGTTGTAGCAGACCGCAGCGGAGTTGAAGGCGGAGCCGTCGTGGAACTTGACACCCTTGCGGAGGTGGAAGGTCCAGACCTTGCCCTCGGCGTCGTGCTCCCAGCTCTCGGCCAGGGCGCCCTCCAGGTCGGCCGTGCCCGGCTTGTTCTGGATCAGGGTTTCGAACATCTGCCGAACCGGCCGGAACGTCTCGCCGTCGTCGTTGAAGATCGGGTCGAAGTTCTTCGGGTCACCGGCACCCGCGAAGACGAAGGTCCCGCCGGTCTTGGCCCCGCCGCTGTCCCCGCCGCGCTCGCTCTTGGCGCAGCCGGACGCCCCGACTGCCAGAGCGGCTGCGGCCGCGAGGGCCACGGCTGCTTTACGCCTGCTCGCCTGCATCTCTCACCTCTGTCATGCGCCTGTCCACGCCGAAGTTGTGGCTCAGTCTGTGAGCGGGAGGCTATGACACGACACACAGAAGCGGAACGGCCGTTAGGCAATCGCTATCAAGCCGACACCAAGCCGCAGAGTCTGACAGCGGTTGAGCTTCCGACAAACAGGACTGTCACAGCGGCAAGCAGATGTCGAGACCGGGCATATCCTGCTAAGTCAGGCCAGCCTCACAGCCGCGTGGTGAACGGCACCCCATCCCACATTCCGGTTGCGGGATCGCCGCCGGGCAGACCGAGAGCCCACCGCGTCCCACACGCGGTGCGGCTCAGATCGCCCGACGGCCCTCGAACGCCCGGCCCAGGGTGATCTCGTCGGCGTACTCGAGGTCGCCGCCGACCGGCAGGCCACTGGCCAGTCGGGTCACCGCGATGCCCATCGGCTTGACGAGCAGGGCCAGGTACGTCGCGGTCGCCTCGCCCTCGGTGTTCGGGTCGGTGGCGAGAATCAGCTCGCGGATCGCGCCGCCGCCCAGCCGGGTCATCAGCTCCCGAATCCGAAGATTGTCCGGCCCGATCCCCTCCAGCGGATTGATCGCGCCGCCGAGCACGTGGTAGCGACCGCGGAACTCGCCGGTCCGCTCGATCGCCACCACGTCCTTCGGCTCCTCGACCACACAGAGCACCTCATCCGTACGCCGTGGATCGCGACAGATCCGGCACTGCTCCGACTCGGCCACGTTGAAGCAACTGGTGCAGAACCGCACCAGCTCCTTGACCTTTCGCAGCGCACCGGCCAGCCGGTTCACGTCGGCCGGATCCGCCGACAGGACGTGGAAGGCGATCCGCTGGGCGCTCTTCGGGCCCACGCCCGGCAGCCGGCCCAGCTCGTCGATCAGGTCCTGAATGGCACCCTCGTACATCTGTCGGCTCAGAACCCGGGCAGGCCGAGGCCGCCCATCCCGCCCGCGACCGGGCCCATCTTCTTCTCGGTCAGCTCCCGGGCCGCCTCGGCGGCGTTGTGCACGGCCGCGACGACCAGGTCCTCCAGGGTCTCCACGTCCTCCGGGTCGACCGCCTTCGGATCGATCTTGATCGCCTTCAGCTCGCCGGTGCCGGCGACGGTGGCAGTGACCAGGCCACCGCCCGCGGTGCCGGTCAGCTCCGCCTCGGCCAGCTCGGCCTGAGCCTTGGCGATCTGCTGCTGCATCTTCTGCGCCTGCTTCAGCATCTGCTGCATGTTCGGCTGTCCACCTGGGCGCACGGACGGCTCCTTCTCACACTCGTCTGATCGGCCGCGCCCAGCCTAGTCGGGCAACGGCACCGGTCTTCGGGGCCGGGCACGCTCAGCGCGCGTCCACCTCGTGGATCTTCTCCGCCCCGAACGCCTCCCGGAGCAGCTGTACCGCCTGCTCCTCGCTGGACTGCCGGGCGGTCCGCTCGTCGATCACGTCGTCCAGCGGCTCGTCTCCCGGGTCGAAGCCCTCGTAGACGGGGGTCGCGGTCGCGCCGCCGGCCGAGACCGGCCCGTCGTAGTCCGGGTCGTAGGGCGGCTCACCGGCCCACTCGGCGTCCGCGGTCTGCCGCGCCTGCGCCGCGCGAGGCTCCCGACCCGACCCGCCGGCCGTCGCGGCCGCCGCCGCCGCCCGAGCCGCCGCGATCGCGCTGCTCACCGGCGCGCCGCCCGCCGCCGCCCGAGCCGCCGCGATCGCGCTGTTCGCCGGCGCACCACCAGCTGGCTGCGCCAGCGGCTCGGGTACGGCGGGAGCCGCCGCCGCGGTCGCCGTGGCGCCACCTGGCCGGGCTGCCTCCGGCCAGTCGCCGTCCCCACCGCCACCCGGACGGGCCGGCTCGGGCCACTCCTCGTCGTCGGTGGCGGCCCCGCCACCTGCGGCCGACCGGCCGGAAGGGCCAGCCGCCCGCGTCGGGCCGGTGCCGGCCGAGCCGTTCGGGGAGCCATCCGCGTCCGCCCGGGCGCGACCGGTCGCGGCAGGCCCGGTCGAGGCCTGGTCACGACTCGCGCCGCCCCCGCCGTCCGGAGCACCGCCCGCAGCGCCCGAACGGGCCGGGCCGGACGGACCCGTGGCGGGTGTGGCGGCAGCCGGCCGGGACGAGGCGGCGGGCCGGGCCGGGCCGCCGAGCGACGCGGCACCCCGCTCGCCGGCCACCTCGCAACGGATCTGCCAGCGGCCGCCCAACTCCTCGTAGAGCGCGTCGGTCAGCACCTGGGCGTGGTCGGCCATCATCTTGGCCAGCACCGTCGACTTCACGGTCAGCACCAGCGTGTCGCCGTCCACCTCGCGGACCACCGCGTCGCGCATCAGCGCCGCGATCCGCTTGTTGGTCCGGTTGACCTTGCCGACCGCCTCGGGCCAGACCCGGCGTACGGCGACCGCGTCCAGCGCGCCGGGCGGAGTCGAGCCGGGACGCGGCGGTTCCGGGGTGACCGGATCGGGCATCACCGCCGACGGCGACGCCGGACGCCGGACGGGGGCATCGGCCGGAGCCGCGTCGGCCGGGCCAGCGGCGACCGGACCGGGACGGGAACCGGCGGCCGCGGCGGCGGCCCGCGCGGCGGCCACCCCGCTCGGGGCGCCGGCAGCCGCCGGCGTGCCGGCGGTCTGCGAGTCGGGCGCGGCGGCAGCCGCGGCCGGGGCGGGAGGCTCTTGGCGTACCTCGGGGGCGGGGGCTACCGGCGCGGGGCCGGCGGCGGCCGACGACGGCTCGGCACCGCCCAGGGTGAGCCGGCGTTCCATCCGTTCGAGGCGCTGAAGCAGGCCGCCGGTCGAGTCGTCCACGCCGGGCAGCAGCATCCGGGCGCAGATCAGCTCCAGCACCAGCCGGGGGGCGGTGGTGCCGCGCATCTCCACCAGGCCGTTGTGCACGATGTCGGCGCAGCGGGACAGGGTGGCCGGACCGAGCCGCTGGGCCTGGGCGGCCATCCGCTCGATCTGGTCGTCCGGGCCGTCGATCAGGCCCTTGGCGACGGCGTCCGGCACCTGCTGCAGAACGATCAGGTCACGCAACCGTTCCAGCAGGTCGGAGGCGAACCGGCGGGGGTCGTGCCCGGCCTCGGCGACCCGGTCGACGGTCGCGTACGCGGCGGCGCCGTCCCCGGCGGCGAGCGCGTCGCACATCTCGTCGATCAGCGCGGAGTCGGTGACGCCGAGCAACGCGGCCGCCCGGGCGTAGCCGACCCCCTCCGGGCCGGCGCCCGCGATGAGCTGGTCGAGCACGGAGAGGCTGTCCCGGGCGCTGCCGCCACCGGCGCGCACCACCAGCGGGAAGACCGCCGGGTCGACCTGGACCCCCTCGGCCTCGCAGAGCTGCTCAAGGTAGGGCCGGAGCACCTTCGGCGGCATCAGCCGGAACGGGTAGTGGTGGGTCCGCGACTTGATCGTGCCGAGGACCTTCTCCGGCTCGGTGGTGGCGAAGATGAACTTGACGAACTCCGGCGGCTCCTCGACCAGCTTGAGCAGGGCGTTGAAGCCGGCCGACGAGACCATGTGCGCCTCGTCGATGACATAGATCTTGAAGCGGCTGCGGGCCGGCGCGAAAAACGCCTTCTCGCGCAACTCGCGAGCGTCGTCGACGCCACCGTGGCTGGCCGCGTCGATCTCGATGACGTCGATCGAGCCGGAGCCGTCGATGGCCAGCGAGCGACAGGACTCACACTGCCCGCAGGGCTCGGGGGTGGGACCCTGCTCACAGTTGAGCGAGCGGGCCAGGATCCGGGCGCTGGAGGTCTTGCCGCAGCCCCGGGGACCGGAGAAGAGGTAGGCGTGGTTCAGCCGCCCGCTACGCAGCGCCTGCGACAGCGGCTCGGTGACGTGCTCCTGACCAATGACCTCGGCGAACGTACGGGGCCGGTACTTGCGGTAAAGGGCCAATGCCACCCGTACCGCCTCCTCTCGACCGAGCCATTCTGCGCCGGTCGGGCGCGGGTGACCACCCACCACCCCGTGACCTGACCCGCAGGGACGTTACCGGCGCCCAGAGACAGAAAGGCCTCCCGTGCACCCGGCAGAGCTCGCTTATCCTTGCTGCCTTCCGGCCCTGGGGAGGTTCACGAGGTACCGCCGCACGGGAGGTGCCGCCAAGCCTACCCGACCCCTCGTCGATCTTCGGGGGGTGGTGGGGTGGCCCACCCGACGGAGACCTGTATCCTGGCTCGCGGAGGATTCGCCTAGAGGCCTAGGGCGCACGCTTGGAAAGCGTGTTGGGTTAACACCCTCACGAGTTCGAATCTCGTATCCTCCGCCGTTCACACGAAGGCCGGCCCCGAGCGGGGCCGGCCTTCCGTCGTCTCTGCCGGTCGTTCTCGTCTCAGTTGAGGGACGGAGGCACCTCCCTACCGTCCGGGAATCTGGCGCGGCGCCAGTTCGGCGACGGGCCACCGGAGTGTCTCGGGTCAGCGGCTTCACCATCTGACCTGCCGTGGGCCGGCCACCGCCTCGACATCGGCCTCATCGCGCTTGTGCGGCTGGGTGGGCGGGCGTCACGATAATGGCGCTTCATGCCCGAAGCTCCCGACCACGGGGGCTACCTCGCCCGTCGTACACATGTTCTATCCACAGCCTGTGGACGCCGAGAGGATCGGATGAGTTACCAGCTCAGCGCGGTCGTCGCCGACGTCGAGCTGCTCCGCGAGCGGACCGCCGACCTGGATCACGCGATCCTCGCCGCGCTCCGCCAGGACTTCGCGCTGCTGCCGGTCACCCCGCAGCTCGTGACGGAGCTGACCGGTGCGCTGCCCGACTTCGCCACCGGCGAGCCGTCCGTCGAGCAGCCCTTCGAGCTCGTCCTCTCGCCAGCCCTGAGCGAGCTGCTGGCGGGTTGGTCGCGGCAGGGGCCGGTGGCGTACCTGGAGGCGGAGTTCGCCGGCGGGCTGGGCCACCAGTCGGCCGCGGTCTGGCTGGGTGGCGCGGTGAGTTGGGGGCCGTGCTTCGACGACGTTTTCGACCGGCCCCGCGCCGAGTGGCCGATCAACGCGGCGCTCGGCCGGCTCGGCGCCGAGCCGGGGCCGTGGATCGACCTGTTCGCCGAGCTGGGCCTGCATCTGGAACGCGAAACGGCCGGCTGGCTGGCGCACGGCCGCCGCGGCCTCTCCGCCGACTACTGGGACGACCTCGCCGAAGAGTGGGAGCTGCGGCAATCCGGGCAACACCAGCAACCTCCGCGCCCCGGTCCCGTTGGGGACTGGGGGATTGCATGAGACTGCGACAATTCGGGTTTATAGCCGTGCTGATGATGGCCGCCTCGCTCGTCGGTAGCGGTGTCCGTCCACAGGGGGCGGCCGTGCCGGCCCGGCCCGTCGAGGTGGTCGGCCTGACTGGGCTGCGCAACGCCGAATTCGGCACCACTGAGCAGGAACTGACCCGGCGCGGGATCCTGCGTAGCGACGTGGCGGCGTGCGGCCCGACGCTGACCGGGCACGGGTCCGTGAGCCCGATCTTCGCCGACAACCGCCTGGTCCTGCTCTGGCTCGATGACCCGATGAGCACGCCCGAGGGAATCACCGTCGGCACCCCGCTCCCCGCAGTGCGCGCCGCCTATCCGTCGGCGGCCGAGTTGGCCGCTCCACAGGGGACGCACCGGTTCGACGGACTGCTGGCCCGCGACGGCGACCGCGCGTACCTCTTCCTCCACGACCGGGCCACGGTCCGGAAAATCATCGCCGGGTACGCGGAGTGGGCCCGCCGCCTCTTCGACGAGGGCTACGGCCCCTGCTGATCGATCGACGAGCGCGACCAGTAAAGACGATTGCTATCGATCGACGCCCGTGGAATCATCACCTCGTCCGCGCAGGTCGCGCGGCATTTCACGGGGGAGTTGATGTTGAGGACAACCCTGCCCAACTTCCGGCACAAGGGCCTGCCGCGGCTGACGATGCTCGCCGCGTTGACCACCACCATGGCGAGCGTCCTGATCGGACCGCCCGCCGCGACCGCGGCGCCGTCACCGGCTTCATCGGCGGCGCCGACCACGACCACGGCTCCGTCGGACCCAGCGGCCAGCCCGTCGACCACCGCGCCAGCCGCTCCGGGTAAGACAGCCACCGCCGGGATCGACGGCGGAAAGTCCACCGACGCCGCGCAGAGCACCGGCTCCGGCGGCTGCGGCGGAAAGCTCGCCTTCGGCAAGGTTGAGCGTTGCTCGGCGATCAGCGGTGCACAGCAGAACGCCTGGACGGTCACCTCAACCGCCGCCCAGGACACGATCTACCTCCGGCTCAAGAGCGTGTCGGGCGAGGGCGTCAGCGCCCAGGTCACCGACCCCAACGGAGACGTCGTCTGTTACGTCCTGCCGTACCTGAACGAGTGCCGGCTCGGCGGGGCGGGCAAGTACACGGTCACCGTGACGCTTTACTACGGAACCGGGACGGGTGCCTACACGCTCTCCGCCGAGTCCATGCGGAAGCCGTCGGAGTGCGGCAACCTGCCGGAGAACTTCTTCTCCTTCGCCTCGGCGGGGCGCAGCGGCACGCTCCCGGCCGGCCTGGCCGCCCGCTGCTACAAGTTCAACCAGCCGACCGGCACCGTGCTGCGCCCGGCGCGCTCGGGCAGCGGTGACGTGCGGGGCGTTGTTCTGGACTCGCAGTACCAGCCGGCGGGGTGCACGGTGGGGTACACCTCCGAGTGCACCCTCACCGGGCCCGGCCCGTACCGGCTCTTCCTGCAGGAGTTCTACGGCGACGAGGCCGCGTACACCCTCAAGATGCCACGCATTTCGCGCGCGGTCGGGTGCCCGACCCTGCGGCTGGCGTCCTTCGGTAATCCCGGCACCGCCGTGAGCAACGGGACCGTGCCGGGCTACGACGGGATGACCTGCCTGTCGTTGTCCAGCACCACGGCCGGCGCGGTCGTGGTCCGCCTCAACCAGTTCGCGAACCAGTACCTCGGCTGGCGGGTGTACGACGCCGACGGCCGGCAGGTGTGCGAGAAGTGGTCCGACGAGCGTTCCTGTGCTCTGCCGACGGCGGGCTCCTACCTGCTCCTCCTCACTCAGACCTGGTACTGGGAGCCGGTGACCTACCAGCTGGCCGTGGTGGCGCTCAGCCGCGCCGAGGGGTGCGCCTCGACCATCGGCACCGCCTGGGACCAGCCGACCCAGGTGGTGCACCAGACCTCGGCCGTGCAGACCCACTGCCAGCCGTTCCGGGGCCGGGCCGGCGACCGGATCATGGTGTACCAGGCCCCGGACGTCTACGACGACACCTTCTCCTGGTTGGTCGACGAGCAGGGGAAGGTGCTCTGCTCCGAGTGGTCGGAGGACGACGGGTGTGCCCTGCCCGCCGCCGGGACCTACCGGGTGATCTCGTACCTGGGATACCGGGGTACGGACAGCGCCGACCTCACGTACCGCATGCAGGTGCGGTCGTTGACCGACCCGACCGGCTGCCCCACGGTCACACCCGGCGCCTACAACGCCGCGCCGGCCGGGGCGCTCGGCGGCATCCGCTGCCGGGTCCTCGACCTGCCGGCCGCCGGCACCTACCGGGTGCGGGCCGTCGACGCCGACAACTACCGCCAGTGGGGGTCCGTCTACGACGCTGCCGGGCACAAGTTCTGCACTGATGTGTGGTGCCAGGTCCCGGCCGCCGGGAAGTACACCCTGGTGCTCAATGCGGCGGAGCCCGGCAGGGTTATCGACGAAAACTTCCGGTACGCGTTGGCCCTGCTGCCGTGGACGCCGTCGGGCTGCCGGCCGGCGTCCGACACCGGCTGGCAGGGCACGCCGGTCCGGGGCGAGTTCACCGCTGCCGGCCAGTTCGACTGCCTGCAACTCGCCAGCCCGGCCGGATCCCGGGTCGTGGAGCTGCTGCCCGGCCGCGCCACCGGTGCCGCCGCCCCGGACATCACCGTCGTCGACTCGACCGGCGAATACCTGTGCGACTGGTACTCCGTGCGCCAGTACGCCTGCGAGTTGGCCGGCGAGGCACCGTACTTCGCGGTGCTCAACTCCGACGACGGCGCGCCCACTGGGGCGTACTCGCTGGCCTTCGCCCGGACTGACGGCCCGCCGGCCTGCCCGGTGCTGCCGGCGGACGCGACGGGGGCCACGGTGACCACGGGCACGGACCGGTACGCGGTCTGCTTCACCATCCCGGCGAACCAACGGGGCACCGGGGAGTCGATCACCTGGAAGCGGCTCACCGGCACCGGTGACGCCCGGCTCTCCGTCTTCTCCGAGTCCGGTATCCGCTACTGCGGCCCCGCCACCTACGCCGTCGAGCGGACCATCTCCTGCTCGCCCCCGGCAGGCGCGCTCACCGTGATCCTGGAGACGGCTGCGGTCGACGCGACGTACCAGCTCACCCACCGCGACGCGGCGCTGCCGCCCGCGTGAGCCACGGCGGGCCGGCCCTATCAGGGCCGGCCCGCCGACCTGCCCCTAGATGCGGAAACGCCCGGCCGATCCGTCAGGACCAGCCGGGCGTTTCCGTTGGCGGTGGCGGCGGGATTTGAACCCGCGGAGGGCGTAAACCCTCACACGCTTTCGAGGCGTGCTCCTTAGGCCACTCGGACACACCACCGCCGAGTACGGTACAGGATCACCGGTCCGGACGCCGAACCGGTATCCCCCGGCCCAACCTGGCAGGATCTTTGGCATGAGTACGCACATCGGCGCTGAGCCGGGAGAGATCGCCGAACGGGTTCTGATGCCGGGTGACCCGCTGCGGGCCAAGTGGATCGCGGAGACGTACCTCGAGGACGCTCGCTGCTACACGACGGTCCGCGGCATGCTGGGCTTCACCGGCCGCTGGAAGGGCGTCGAGGTCTCCGTCCAGGGCTCCGGCATGGGCATGCCGTCGGCCTCCATCTACGCCCACGAGCTGATCAACGAGTACGGCGTGAAGACCCTGATCCGGGTTGGCTCCTGCGGTGCCCTCCGCGAGGACCTCCAACTGCGGGACGTGATCGCCGCGATCGGGTCGTCCACCGACTCGAACATGAACCGTATGCGCTTCGACGGGCTGATCGACTACGCCCCGGTCGCCGACTTCGGCCTGCTGCGCACCTCCGTCGAGGTGGCCGAGCAGCGCGGTATCACCATGCACGTCGGCCCGATCCTGGCGGCGGACGCCTTCTACACCGACCGCCCCGACCTCTACGACGCCCTCGCCGACTACGGCGTGCTCGCGGTGGAGATGGAGTCGGCGGCGCTCTACACCATCGCGGCCCGGTTCAAGGCCCGCGCGCTGACCATCCTGACGGTCAGTGACCACATCAAGACCGGCGAGAAGACCACCGCCGCTGAGCGGGAGCAGACCTTCAGCCAGATGGTCGAGGTCGCCCTCGACACCGCGATCGCCTGACCCGTCCGAGCCCTCGCCGCCCCGCCACCGTCGCCGGTGGCGGGGCGGCCGCGTTCCAGATCACAAAAATAAATACGACCGGTCGTGCTTCTTTTGGATTACGCTCCCCGCATGACCTCCGACGGCCGCATCGCCCGCGGTGAGCGCACCCGCGCCGCGGCGCTGGACGCCGCCGTGGCCCTGGCCACCGAGGCCGGTCTGCACGGGCTTTCCCTCGCGCAACTCGCCGACGCCCTCGGAGTGAGCAAGTCCGGCCTGTTCGCGCACTGGCGGTCCAAGGAGGCCCTCCAGCTCGCCACCGTCGACCGGGCGGTGGCCCAGTGGCAGGAGCGGATCGTCCAGCCGGCCCTGCACGCCCCCCGGGGCGTACGGCGGCTGTGGGCCGTGCACGAGGCCCGGATCGACTTCTACGCCGCCCGGGTGCTCCCCGGCGGCTGCTTCTTCGCGAACACCGAGTTCGAGTACAACGCCCGTCCCGGCCCGGTCCGGGACCGGCTCGTCGAGGCGTTCGGCCAATGGACCGCCTTCCTCGAACGCCTCGTCCAGGAGGCGGTCGACCTCGGCGAACTCCCCGCCGACGTGGACGCCCCGCAGCTGGCGTACGAGATCGACGCGCTCGGGATCAGCGCCGTGATGCGCTCCCGGCTGCTCGCCCCGGACACCGCCTACCGGCACGCCCGCCAGGGCCTGCTGAACCGCCTACGGGCACTGTGCCCCGATCCGAACCTGCTACCGGAAGGTCTGCAATGAGCCACGCCACCGTCGATCGCCCCGCCGTCGAGTTCGGCCACGTCGAGCACGTCCCGGTGCACTTCGACGACCTCGACGCCATGGGCATCCTGCACAACGCGCGGTACGCGGTGCTGCTGGAACGGGCCCTGACGCCGTACTGGGCCGAGCGCGGCATCGCCTTCCAGGGCGGGCGGTCCACGGCCCCGGACGTGTTCCACGCGGTACGCGAGTTCAACATCACCTACCACGCCCCGATCAGCGGAACCGGGCCGGTGGCCGTGCACTTCTGGCTCGACCACTTCGGCACCAGCAGCGCCCGGTACGCCTACGAGTTCCGGTCGGTGGACGGTGCCACCCTGCACGCCGACGGCACCCGCTCGATCGTCCGGCTCGACCCGGCGACCATGCGCCCCACCGCCTGGACCGACGCCGCCCGGGCGGTCGCCGCAACCCTGCTGCGTCCGTGAGCGGGAGGGACGTGTAACCGGGCCCCTGCTTACCTGAAGAAGGCGCGGAGGAGGGCGGCGCTCTCGGTTTCGAGGACGCCGCCGTAGACCTCGGGGCGGTGGGTGAGGCGGCGGTCGCGCAGGACGTCCCAGAGTGAGCCCACCGCGCCCGTCTTCGGTTCCCACGCACCGAAGACCACCGTGGAGATCCGGGCCAGCGCGATCGCGCCCGCGCACATCGTGCACGGCTCCAGCGTCACCACCAGGGTGCAGTCCGCCAGCCGCCAGTGGCCCAGCCGCTCGGCGGCCCGGCGCAGCGCCAGCACCTCGGCGTGCGCGGTCGGATCGCCTGTCAGCTCGCGTTCGTTGCGCCCGATGGCCAGCTCAACGCCGTTCGGGCCGTAGACGACCGCACCGACCGGGACGTCCTCGACCGTGGCTTCCCCGTCCGCCGCCGGGTCGCTGTCCGGGCCGGTCACCGCGATCTCCAGGGCCCGACGCATCCACAGCTCATGCCGCTGCCGGCGGCCTGCGCCACCCGGATCGGCCAGCCCCTCGTCCGCGCCGGGGCCGACCCGGCCGACCGCGCCCGGGGTCGGCTGCCCGGGGCGTACGGTCTCCAGCGCCGGGTCGGTGACGTCGGCCGGCTCCCCGCCGCCGGTCGGCACCGCTCCGGGCGGCTCAGACCTCACGCAGCTCCTCGACCTCGTCCGCACAGCCGAGCACCTGGCAGATCTCGGCGACGACGTCGGCCGGCATCATTCCCTCGTGGCCGCAAAGGGCCAGCAGCTTCTGCGCCGAGATGCCCAGGTTGGCGAGGATGTCCGCGTCGCCCACCGGATCGGCCTCCGGATCCGCCGCCGGCTGCTCGGTCTCGTCGTCGCCGCCGGCGGCCGCCCGCGGCTCGTCGGTGTCCTCCAGGCCGGTGACCGAGGTCTTCAGGTCACCGACCAGCAGGGCGCCCAGCCTCGACTCGTCCGCGTACGCCGAGTCGGAGCCGAAGATCCGCAGATCCTCCCCCTCGTCCAAGCGCAGGATCACCAGGTAGGTGTCGTCGGCCTCGACGAACAGCAGGGACAGGTCGGCGTCCGGCTCGACGTCGCGCAGCCGGTCGGCGACCTCCTCGATGTCGGTGACGCCCCGCAGGCTCACCTCGTCGGCGGTCCAGCCGCCCTCGACGCGCGCCACGGCAGCAGCGAAGTACGACACGGTCCCCCCAAATTGGCCTCGGCAACAGCCGACTCACGCGTGCACGTTAACCGGTCGGGTCGGCAGGCGACCGGTCAACGCCCCGAAGGGCCGGCCGTTGCTGGAGAAAGTCGGGTCAGCCGGCGATGCGCCGGCGGGTGGCGATGAGCTGACGCAGCCGCTCGCTGCGGGCCCGCTGCGGCCGCTCGCGCTGGCGTACGGCGCGGGCACCGGCCAACTCGGCGAGGAGTTGCAGGCGGCGGCGGCTCCGCTCGGGGTCAAGCCGCGGCGGAATGGTCCAGGCCATACCGCGAGCGTGGCCCGTCACCGCGCGTACGTCAAGACGGCCTTCGCTGCGCAGTGACCCATACGCGTTGCGTCACCAGAGTGGCCAGACCCCGCTCTGCGCCCAGCGGAGCATGACGAGGGCGGCGGCGATGCTCCAGCCGCCGGCGGTGACGATCGCGACGCCGGTGGCCACCCCCCGGTCGCCGTACCGGGCCAGCGCTCCGGCGGCCAGCCAGGCCAGCCCGCCGGCGACCAGCGTCCACCAGGCGTAGCTGGGCAGATCGCGGCCGAGCAGGCCGAACAGGAGCAGCCAGGCGAAGGCGACCCCGGCACCGGACGCGACGCCACCGCCGCTGACCGGGTACGGCTCGCGCCACGTCGGCCGCATCGGCGCCCCGGCCGGGAAGAGCCCCGACGGGGTACGCGGCAGCGGGCGGTCCGGGCCCGGACCGGCCCCGCCGGGTACGTCGTGCCACCCGTTCATCGCCCCTGCTCCCTTCACCGACGGCGGACCCACCGAGATCACGCAGAGCTACCGTCCACGAATCCGAACGGACGCCGGACCGGAACTCGGCGTTCGTGCCCACGGTAGTGGTCTGTCAGGATGACCGGATGCGCTCGCGATCGACCGTACGCCGCCCGCACGCGGCGTACCCGGTCCTGCTGCTCCTACCGGCCCTGGTCGCCGGGTGCGCCGCCGCCGGCCGGCCCTCGGCCGTCGCGTGGCAGGGTCCGAGCGCCGCAGCCACCGCCGAGCAGCCCGCCGGGGCGACCGCCGTCGGGCCGGGGACGCCGCCGGAGACCGCGACCCCGCCGCCGTCGCCGACCGGTACGCCTCCGCGACACGTCTTCCCGGTGCGCGCCGACAAGGTCGCCTACCACCCCACGCACGGGGCGTACCCGGCCACGGACATTTTCGCCGACTGCGGCGCCCCGGTCATCGCGGTCACCGACGGCCAGATCCTCGAGGTGAGCCGGGTCGACCGGTTCGACAAGCGCGGCCCGCTCGGGCCGTTAAACGGGGGCCTGTCGGTCTCCCTGCTCGGCGACGACGGGGTCCGCTACTACGGGTCGCACCTGAGCGCCGTTGCCACCGGCATCGACCCGGGCGTACGCGTCCACGCCGGCGAGCCGCTCGGCGAGGTCGGGCGCACCGGTAACGCCAACAATGTGTGTCACCTGCACTTCGGCATCTCTCCCGAGTGTCAGGGCCACGACGACTGGTGGATCCGCCGGGGCGTGATCTGGCCGGCCCCCTACCTGGACTCGTGGCGGGCGCGGGGCAACCGCGAACCGGCCGCCAAGGTAGCTGCCTGGCAGCGCAAACACGGCTGCCCCAAGGCCCCGGCCAAGGCCGACGGCACCGGCTGACCGCCGTCCATTCCCGACACCCGGCGCGACGCCGGGCGACCGGCGACGCGGGCGCGTAGTTTGCAGGACATGACTGCCCGGGACCCCATCGCCGACCTGCGTCGGATCGCGTTCCTGTTGGAGAAGGCGAACGAGGCCACCTACCGGGTCCGGGCGTTCCGGTCGGCGGCCAACACGCTCGCCGCGCTGCCTGCCGGGGAGGTGGCCGAACGGGCGCGTACCGGCAACCTGACCGAGCTGACCGGGGTCGGCGACGTCACCGCCCGCTGCGTGGCCGAGTCACTGGCCGGCGAGGAGCCGGTCTACCTGCGGCGGCTGGTCGCCACCGAGGGCACCGACCTGAACGCCGCCGCCGCAGCCCTGCGGGACGCGCTGCGCGGTGACTGCCACACCCACTCCGACTGGTCGGACGGCGGCTCACCGATCGAGGAGATGGCCCTGGCGGCGGTCGAGCTGGGGCACGAATATCTGGTGCTGACCGACCACTCGCCCCGGCTGAAGGTGGCCCGGGGGCTGACCGCGGAGCGGCTGCGCAGGCAGCTCGACCACGTGGCCGCGGTGAACGACGCGCTGCCGAAGGGCTTCCGCATCCTCACCGGCATCGAGGTGGACATCCTCGCCGACGGATCGCTGGACCAGGACGAGGAGTTGCTCGCCCGCCTCGACGTGGTGGTCGGCTCGGTGCACAGCGGCCTCAACGACGAGCGGTCGAAGATGACCCGGCGAATGCTCACCGCCGTCGCCAACCCGCACCTGGACATCCTCGGCCACTGCACCGGCCGCATGGTCTCGTCCCGACCGGCCGGGGTGACGGGACCGGGCGACCGGGGGCACCGGGCGCGTACCCGCGCCGAGAGCGACTTCGACGCGGACGCGGTCTTCGCGGCCTGCGCGGACCACGGCGTGGCGGTCGAGATCAACTCGCGCCCGGAGCGACAGGACCCGCCGAAGCGGCTGATCCGACGCGCCCTGGAGGCCGGCTGCCGGTTCGCCATCAACACCGACGCGCACGCCCCCGGTCAGCTGGACTGGCAGCGTTTCGGCTGCGAACGCGCGGCGCTCTGCGGCGTGCCGGCGAACCGGGTGGTCAACACCTGGAAGGCGGACCGCCTGGTGAAGTGGACCCGCACCCACCGCTGACCCGGCACCGGCTCGGGGCCGGCTGGGCCGGCTCAGCGGTGGGTGGGCTGGCTCCGCGGTGGTGGGCTGGCTTCAGCCCCGGGCGGCCGGCTCCGCCTCGGCGAGCGGTGCCACGAGCGGCGCGGCGGGAGCGCCGAGCATGGGACGCGGCCGGCGCCGGCCGAGCACCCCCTGCGCGACCGCCACACCGAGCAGCACGACCAGCGCGCCCGCCGGCTGGTGCCAGTTCATCCGCTCGCCGAGCACCGCCGCGCCGACCAGCACCGCGAAGATCGGGATCAGGTACGTGACGGTGGACGCCGTGCTCGCCCCGGCCACCCGGATGTTGCGCAGGTTGATCACGAAGGCCAGCCCGGTGCCGAGCGCGCCGAGCGCCAGCACGCTGCCGACCACCCGCGCGGAGAGGTCGCCCGGCACCGGCGGCGCGCCGGCCACCAGCGGCGCGACCACCGCGAGCTGCGCCGTCGCGACCAGCAGCTGCGCCGCCGACAGCGACAGACCGGAGTACGAGCTGCCCGCGATGAACTTCTTCTGGTACGGAATGGCCACGCCGTAGCAGGCCGCCGCCCCGAGGCACATCAGCTGGCCGGTGAAGTGCGACCCGCCGACGCCCTCCCAGACGCCGAGCACCACCAGCACGCCGGCGAAGCCCAGCCCCAGCCCGACCGCCCGCCGCACGGTCAGCCGCTCGGTGCGGAACACCAGCACCGCCAACGGCAGCACGATCAGCGGCGTGGTGGCGTTCCAGATGCCGGCGAGCATCGACTCCACCCGCTGCTCGCCGAAGCCGAAGAGGGTGAACGGCAGGGCGACGCCGAAGGCGGCGACCACCAGCAGGTGCGCCCAGATCCGGGGCTCGCGGGGCAGCCGGTCACGCAACACGGCCAGTACCACCAGCAGGGTCGCCGCGCCGGTGGCGACCCGGTAGAGGGTGAGGTGCAGCGGGTGCAGCTCGGTCACCCCGATCTTGATGAAGAGGAAGCTGGAACCCCAAATCACGCCGAGCGCGAGGAAGCCGGGCAGCCAGCTCCGCAGCGCCGCCCGGTCAGGAGTCAAATCGGCTGTCACCCCTGACACTTTGCCGCAGGGGTACGACGAAGTCCCGCGAAAATCGGACGCGGTGTCGTGCGCCACAGCAACCGACCTGCCGTTCCCGATCGAGTTCGATCCGGCGGACCTGCTGCCCTGAACACGGCAAACACGGTCGACAGCGGGCTGGCCGGGTCACGTAGGGTCGCAGCGTGGGACGAATCGATGACCTCGCCAACCAGTACGTGGCCGACTGGGCCCGGCTGAGCCCGACCGGCGCCACCTACGTCGGCATCGCCGGCTACGACGACCAGCTCGACGACCTTTCCCCGGACGGATACGCGGCCCGCGCCGATCTGGTCCGACGCGCTCTGGCCGACCTCGACGTGACCGAGCCGGACTCGGAGGCCGAGCGGACCGCCAAGGAGGCGATGCAGGAGCGCCTCGGCCTGGATCTCGCCCGGCACGAGGCCGGCGAGACCACCAGCGAGGTCAACGTGATCGCCAGCGCGCTGCACGACATCCGCATGGTCTTCGACCTCATGCCGACCGAGGGCGACGACGCCAGGGCCAACATCGCCACCCGACTCAACCGCTTCGCCAGTGCCCTGGAGGGCTACAAGCGCACGCTACGCGAGTCGGCCGCGACCGGAAAGATCAGCTCGCAGGTGCAGCTGGTCGAGGTCGCCAAGCAGTGCGACATCTGGACCGACCCGAACGGCGACAACTTCTTCCACGGCCTGGCCGACCGGCTCGGGGTCGACGGCACACTCGGCGCCGAGCTGCGCAAGGGCGCCGCCGCCGCCACCGCGGCCACCGCCGAGTTCGGGCAGTTCCTCCGCAAGGAGATGGCCCCGCAGGGCCGGCAGAAGCAGGCCGCCGGGCGGGAGCGGTACGAGCTGGCGTCGCAGTACTTCCTCGGCGCCAAGGTCGACCTCGACGAGACGTACGCCTGGGGTTTCGCGGAGCTGGCCCGCCTGGAGGGCGAGATGCGAGCCGTTGCGAAGCGGATCGCGGGTTCAGGCGCGACTGTCGATGATGCCGTAGCGGCGCTGGACGCCGACCCGGCCCGGACCATCAAGGGCAAGGAGGCCTTCCGGGACTGGATGCAGGCGCTCGCCGAAAAGGCGATCACCGAACTGAACGGCACCCACTTCGACATCCCCGAGCAGGTCCGCCGGATCGAGTGCTGCCTCGCCCCGACCAGTGACGGCGGGATCTACTACACCGGCCCCAGCGAGGACTTCTCCCGGCCGGGCCGGATGTGGTGGGCGGTGCCGCAGGGCGTCACCGACTTCTCCACCTGGCGCGAGGTGACCACGGTCTACCACGAGGGGGTGCCGGGCCACCACCTGCAGGTCGCCCAGACCGCCGTCCGCGCCGACCTGCTCAACCGATGGCAGCGGCTGCTCTGCTGGGTCTCCGGGCACGGTGAGGGCTGGGCGCTCTACTCCGAGCGGCTGATGGACGACCTGGGCTACCTCGACGACCCGGGCGACAAGCTCGGCATGCTCGACGGGCAGGCGTTCCGCGCGGCCCGGGTGATCGTCGACATCGGCATGCACCTGGAGCTGGAGATCCCCCGGGACAACCCGTTCGGTTTCCACCCGGGCGAGCGCTGGACGCCGGAGCTGGGCTGGGAGTTCATGCGGGCGCACTGCCGGGTGCCGGACGAGAACCTGCGCTTCGAACTCAACCGCTACCTGGGCTGGCCGGGGCAGGCCCCGTCGTACAAGGTGGGCGAGCGGATCTGGCTGCAGGCGCGGGAGGAGGCGAAGGCCCGCAAGGGCGCCGACTTCGACCTCAAGGAGTTCCACCGGCAGGCGCTCGACCTGGGCGCGCTGGGGCTCGACCCGCTGCGCCGGGCGCTGGCCCGACTGTAGGGACGACGAACGGCCGGGAGTCGGAGGTCTCCTCCGGCTCCCGGCCGTTTCGCGTGTCGAGCGTGATCAGGCCAGGTCGAGCTTGAGCGCCGGCTTGGCGGTGAGCGTCTTGGAGTCGACGAACGCCAGGTCGATCACCGGGTCGGTGAAGGTGACGGACACCGGCGAGGTGACCGGGAGGCCGTGCGGCAGCGGCAGTTCGGGGGTAAGCGTGATCTTGACACCCTCGAGCCGTCCGACGAAGCGGGTGGCGTAGAAGGCGACATCACCCTCGACGGCGAGCTGCTTGGTGACGTACCGCTGCCGGCGGCCCGCCGGCCCGTCGGCCTGCAGGACGAAGTCGTCCGTCACGCCCTTGGTCATGGAAAACTTCAAACACTTCAGGGTGCCGCCTTCGATGGGCAGCTCGACGATGCCCTCGAACCGCAGCCCGGTCATGGTCACCTTGGACCCGGTGAGCTTCGAGGGTCGGGCGGCGACCTGGGGCTGCCCCGGGTCGGCGGCGATCTGGGGCAGCGGCTCACCCACCTCGACCGGTTCCGGCGTGGTCGGCGCCGGGCTGTCGCACGGTTCGGTGTTCAGCTTTCCCGGCCGGGCGGGCTTCGGCACGGCGCGGACCGGGGTGATGGTGACGACGGTCTTGGTCGCCGCCGGGCCGGCGGGGACCGCCGCGAGAGCGGCCGCGCCGGCGGGGTGCCCACCCGTGACCAGCCGGGTGACTCCGTCGACGATGCCGGTCAGCAGGTTGCCGTCCGAGCCCTCCTCGGTCGGTTCGGGGATCGGGCTGGCCGAGCCGGAGTCCGGGGTTGAGGCGGACGGGCTCGGAGCGGCCGAGCTGGGATCGGCAGGGCTGGGAGCGGCCGGGCTGGGAGTCGGGCAGCCGGCGGGCGAGGCCAGGGCGACCTCCTCGCCCCGAAGCGCGACCAGGCCGGCCATGGACATGCTGACGAGCACCAGCAGGATCGCGTACAGCTTCGGGTCGCGGTGCCGCCCCGGCCCGTGCGGCGTGTCCGGGCCGACGGCCGGCAGGGACTGGGTGGAGTCGGCGGCACCGGCCGGCGGTTCCGCCGGAGCCGCCTCAAGCAGCGGGTTACGCGGCTCGGGCAGCGTGTCGGTGAGGACGCCGGTGGTCTCCTCCTCGCGCTGCCGGGGCAGCAGCTCGTCGACGAGGGCCAACTCCTCCTCGCCGCCGACCGTGTCCTCGTCCGGAACCGGCCCGTCCCCGGCCGTCGCTGGCCTGCGGGCGGGCACCCAGGCGAAGCCGAGCGCACTACCGATCATGCCGAGCAGTAGGCCGATGAAGAAGCCGCCGAGGTTCACCCCGATCAGCGAGTAGACCGCGGTGACCGCGGCAACGACGGAGTAGAACATCCGCTGCTGCGGGCTGAACCAGAGCAGCATGCCGCAGGTGGCGAGGATGGCCGGGATCAGCCAGGCGAGAAATCCGGTCGGTCCCATCGCGAAGGTGAGCCCGTTCAAACTCATCTTCGTACTGCCGAAGATCTCCAGGCCGGCCAACGCGGTGAGGAGCCCACCCCAGAACGGCCGCGTTCGCCGCCACCGGCGGAAATCACGCCACGCCTGACCGAACCGGCCGGGCCGGACGTGCTGCGTCTCGGCGCTTGTCACGTACTCCTCCTGGCAGTGCTGACGTGGTGAGACGTGAACGAGGCCCGCGGAGGGCGCCCTCCGCGGGCCTCGGCATCAGTTCAGAAGCATTCCTTGGCATCCTTGCCAATGTTGATCTTCATCTTCAGGCCGGTCAGCTTGAAGGTGCCGGCGCTGGTGGAGCGGGCCACCTGCTTCAGGCCGGTGATGGTCACCTCGTCGGCGCTCTGTCCGAAGGTCCCCTGCTTGGCGTGCGAGTTCAGGTCGCTCGCGTCGCGGCCGATGTCGATTTTCTTGAACTCCGCGTCGCCCTCGAGGGAGTCCATTTCGATCAGCATGCCGCTGGCCTCGGCCGGCTTGCCGCGACCGCCGGCGTTGATGGTCAGCACGATCGGCACGCCCGGCAGGCTGGCGTCGACCGACTGGCACAGGTCGTACAGACTGGCGGTGGCGATCTCGGAGACGGCCACCGGGTGCTGGGTCCCGTCCTTCTCCACGGCGATGCCGCCGTACTGTTTGAAGCCCTTACCGACCAGCTTCGAGGCGCCGACCTTGAAGGTCTGGCCCGAGACGTTGAACGACGCGGCAATGGCGCCGTTGGACATGCCGAACACGATGGCGCCGGCCACGGCGGTCGCCGGCACCATCATTGCGGCGAAGCGACGCCAGCGGGTGCCGCCACCGACCTGGCGGTCTTCCGATTCACTCACGGGGTCCTCCTCGAGAGGGTGCGTCACCGGACGCGGGACGCGACGCGGGACGGGGAAAGCTGCGGGGCGACGCGGCTGCCGTCGTGCCGACGGCTCACGCAGTGCGCGGATTGGATGCTCTCGCGAAGCGACACAGCTCACAAGACCCTGCTACTGACCAGTAATACGTGCGCGCCGACATTCGCGCCAATGATTACCGACGGTGAATATCTTGACGGCCATCGACCCCGGGCAAACCATCGCGATTACGACAGGAGGGCAGACCGTTCTCACCTGCGGTAGGCATGACGGACTTTCATCACAGTTCGGTAACGGCAGGCTGACAAACCGCTGAGGATGATCGGGCGTTCACCCGTCCGGCGGAAGCGACTGACCATCCGGTGCCTGCGATTCAGATCACTCGATTCAGCCAGGACCCCAACAGATGATGGTCGATCGAGTCGATCCGACCCAGCGGATGCCCATCGGCGACCCGCGCCCGCAACTCCTCCCGGGTGAACCAACGCGCGTCCACCAACTCCTCGCCGTCGACCCGCACCTGGGTCGACGCCGCCGTCGCCCGGAAGCCGACCATCAACCCCGCCGGGAACGGCCACGCCTGCGACCCCTGGTACGACACGTCCACGACGGTCACCCCGGCCTCCTCGACCAACTCCCGGCGGACCGCGTCCTCCAGGGTCTCACCGACCTCGACGAACCCGGCCAACGTCGACCACGACCCCTCCGGCGCGCCCCGGTGCCGGGCCAGCAGGCAGCGCTCCGGCTCGCCCGGCGCCTCGACCAGCACGATGACCGCCGGCTCGATCCGGGGAAAGAGCAGCCGGCCGCAGCCAGCACCGGCACACGACCGCGTGTGCCCGCCGTCCCGCGCCACCGTCGGCGCCCCGCAGCCGCCGCAGTATCGCTGCCCCCGGTGCCAGTGCAGCAACCCCTTGGCGTACGCCTGCACGGCCGCCTCGGCCGGTGTCAGCGCGCCCACCAGGGCCCGCACGTCCACCGCCTCGGCCGCACCGGCCAACGCCAGCGCCTCCCGCTCGGGCCGACCGGAAAGGTCGGCGGCGAAGATCGCCCGCCCCGCGTCCAGCCCGAGGAAGACCGTCTCGGCGGCGGCGGCGAGCAGCCCGGCGGCGGCGACGGCGGCCAGGCGCACCGGCATCCGATCCGCCGCGACCAGGCAGCGGTCCCGCCAGTGCGGCAGCAGCACGCTCTCCCGGTCGGTCAGCCGCGCAGCGATCCACCCCGGGTCGGTCCGCAGCCCAGCCGCCCGGTCCAGCCACCCACCGCCGTACGCCAGGCCCCGCTCATTCGTCCGCACCCGCACACCGTCGCACGCCCACCGGCCGCCGCACCCACCAGGCGCAGGTGATCGTCGCGACACCCGCGCCGAGCAGCCAGGACAGGTAGCCGAGCGCCGACCGGCGATTCCTGGCCGGCTCACGCGTTAGTTACCGTAGGTGTCTTCCGGGCGGGGAAAGCCATCCCCCGTGGTACTTCCGATCGAGGTTGCTGTGACGCTGTACGGCGACAAACTGCCGCCCGCCGATGACCGGCCCACCGTGCAGGTCACGGCGGTGAGCTGGCCGGACGACGAGCCGGACGCCGTCGCACCGACGCCGGCCCGACCCGCCGGCCCCACGCCGACCCGCCGCGGGCGGCTGCTGCTCGCCGGCGGGGTCGCCGCGGCCGTGCTCGCCGGCGTCGCCGGAGCCGGCGCCTACGCGTACGCGGGGGACGTGCCCCGGGGCACCATCGTGCTCGGCACCGAGTTGGGCGGCCGGAGCCGGGCCGGCGCGGCCCAGGCGCTCCGCGCCGAACTGGACCAGCGGTCGGCGGCGCTGAACGCCCCGATCAGCATCACCGTGGGCGAGCAGCGCGTCGAGGTGCAGCCGGCCGACATCGGCCTCGCGATCGACGTGGGCGCCACCGTGGCGGCGGCTGCCGCCGCCGAGGCGCACCCGGTAAGCCGCCTGGTCGGCTCCCGCACGGTCGAGCCGGTGGTCGTCGTCGACGCCACCAGGCTGGACGCCACGCTGAGCCGGGCGCTCGGCGACCAGGGCCGGGACATGACCATGCCGGCCATCATCTTCACCGGCACCACCCCGAAACCGGTCTACCCGAAGCCGGCCCTGACGGTGGACCCCGGCGCGGCCGACACGGTCAAGGCCGGCTGGCTCGCCGGCCGGCCGGTCACCGTGCCGCTGGTCGAGAAGTGGCCTGCGACCAGCCGCGCCGAGGTGGACCGACTCGTCGCCGAGCTGGCCGAGCCGGCGGTGTCGGCTCCCGTCACACTCTCCACCGATCAGGGCTCGGTCACCATTCCACCCGCCGCGATCGCCAGCGGCCTGCGCTTCTTCTCCGACGACGCGGGCAGGCTGAACCCGCGGGTGGACATGAAACGGCTACGCGCCGCGCTCGGCGACCGGCTGACAAAGATCGAAGTCGAGCCGAGGGACGCGAGCCTGACCATTGCCGGCGGCAAGCCGAAGACGGTGCCCGGCCGGGCCGGCAAACAGGTCGACGCGACCGCGCTGAGTCGCGACCTGCTCGCCGTGTTGCCGCAGGCGGACGGTCGTACGGTGGCCGCCACGCTGAAGCCGGTCGAGCCGGAACTGACCGAGGCGAAGCTGGCCGACCTGGGCATCAAGGAACGGGTCTCCACCTTCACCACGCGGTTCACCGGCGGCCTTTCCTCGCCGCGCAGCCAGAACATCATCCGGGTGGCGAAGGACGTGAACGGCGCGATCGTGAAGCCCGGCGAGACGTTCTCGCTCAACGGCCACACCGGCGAGCGCGGATACGACCAGGGCTACCAGGACGCGGCGACCATCGTCAACGGCAAGCTGGTGCCGGGGGTGGGCGGCGGCGTCTCACAGTTCACCACGACGCTGTTCAACGCCGCCTACTACGCCGGGCTGGAAGATGTCGAGCACAAGCCGCACTCGTTCTACTTCAGCCGCTACCCCGCGGTGATCGAGTCGACGATCTACTGGCCGCAACTCGACTTGAAGTTCCGCAACAACACCCCGCACGGCATCCTGATCAACACGTCCTACACGTCCGGCAGCGTCACCGTGTCGATCTGGAGCACCAAAATCTACGACAGCGTCAAGACCGAGTACGGCCCCCGCCGGGACATCTCCCAACCCAACACGGTCCACCTGGAGCCGGGCCCCACGTGCATCGCCGCCGAGGGCAGCGTGGGCTTCGCCCAGGACGCCTACCGCGTCATCACCGAGGACGGCAAGGTGATCAAGCGGGAGAAGTTCAGTTGGCGCTACGCCCCCGAGCCGCGCTTCATCTGCGGCCCGAAGCCCGCCACCTGACGTCCGTCCAGGTCAGGCACCTGCAAGCCCCGCCGGCTGCGTCACCGGCGGGGCTTTCCCATGTCGTACGCCCTCAGGGCCGCGCCGCGGCCAGCCCCTGCCGTACGCCGTCCGCGTCGCGGTCGGCGCCGTAGACCGGCGTGCCGGGCTGCTGCCGCCAGCTCGCGTCGAGCGTCCCGCCGTCGACGGGGTCGAAGCCCAGCTCGTCCACCAGCTCCATCACTACCTGCTTGGCGGCCGGGTCGTCGCCCGCCACCGGCAGGGCGATCCGGTCGGGTGCGCCCGCCGGCCGACCGTTGTCCATCAGGTGCGCAGCCCGGATGGTGTTGAAGACCTTCACCACCCGGGCGCCCTTGAGGTGCTCCGCGGTCCAGCGACTGGAGGTGAGGCTACGGTCGACCAGGTCGGGGATCTCGCCGTCCCGCTCGGGGTAGTAGTTGTCCGCGTCGGCGACCAGCTTGCCGTCGAACAGCGCGGCCGGCAGGTCCGGCACCGCCCTGACCGGTACGGCGATGACCACCAACTCGGAACCCTGCACGGTCTCCTCCAGCGTGCCGGCCGTGGCGCCGGTCTCCGCCGCGAGCTCGGTCAGGCTCTGCGGCCCGCGTGAGTTGGTCACGGTCACGTCGTGGCCCAGTGCACGCAGTCGACGGGTGAGGGTGCCACCGATGTGACCCGACCCGATGATTCCGATCTTCATGACCACTCCTGCCTCCGCCAGCAGTGCCGGGGCGCCAGGCGGCCCCGGCATCGACGGTACGAGACCCGGCAGGCGGTACGCGGGGATTCCTGAACCTAACCCGCCTGATCCGGCCAGGAAATAGCCAGGGAAACGCAGTCAGGGGCACCCCGAAGGGTGCCCCTGACCGAAAGTTTGTCCGGCGGTGTCCTACTCTCCCACACCCTCCCGAGTGCAGTACCATCGGCGCTGGAGGGCTTAGCTTCCGGGTTCGGAATGTGACCGGGCGT